>NZ_JACAGG010000020.1:4392-9577 GCF_030324375.1 Empedobacter sp. R132-2 | reverse complement strand
TTTTTATTGCGAAATTAACTTTTATTTAATCTCTCAATTGGACTGCAAATATAGCCTATTAATCGGTACTTGCAAATAATTTTGACAAAAAAATAAAGGTTTTTTACACCTTTATTTCTAAATTAAAGAATCTAAATTATTTACGCCAATATAACTTCGCGAAATAAATCCTTCTCCACCTTCAGTTCCGATTAATCTTCCTAAATCATATGCACGATATCGGATAGAATCTGTAAAATTCTTCGATGAAATTGGTGTTTGAGGTTCGCTCGAATTTGGATCAAAAAATTGCGTTTTATATGCCATGCAAGCTTCTACTTTTGTATCTACAAAACCAGAGATGTCAATCACAAAATGAGGTTCTAAAGGCAACCATTGAATGTAGTGGAAGTGTTTTTTGGGACGCCAAGCTGGTAATCCATTTTCAATTTTTGGTAAACCTGATAAGAAAATAGCAGTATTCACTAAATCTGAACCTTTTCCATGATCTGGATGGCGATCGTGAGGTGCATTACTCAAAATAATATCAGGTTGATATTTTCGAATAATTTCGACAATTTTCAATTGATTTTCTTTATCATTCAAGAAAAAACCATCAGGAATTCCAAGATTTTCTCTCACAGCAACGCCCAAAATGTTTTTAGCATCATTTGCTTCTACACGGCGAATTTCATCGGTACCACGAGTTCCCAGTTCTCCTTTTGTTAAATCAAGAATACCAACAGTTTTACCGTTTTTAATTTCTTTTGCAAGTGTTCCTCCACATCCCAATTCTACATCATCAGGATGCGCTCCAATTGCAAGAATATCTAACTTCATTTATTATTTATTTAACCAATCTATTATTTCTTTTGAATCTGGAGTTACTTTTGAAGGGTAAGAAGCCTCTAAATTTCCGTCTTTGTTAATCAAAAATTTTGTAAAATTCCATTTTACATCATTGTCAGATTTTCCGTTCAATGATTTTTTTGTTAAGAATTTGAAAATTTCATTTTGATTTTTTCCAATTACATCACTTTTTGACATCAAAGGAAAAGTTACGCCATAATTTAATTTACAAAAACTTGCAATTTCTTCATTGTTGTCAAATTCCTGACCTCCAAAATTGTCTGAAGGAAATCCAACAATAACTAAACCTTGATCTTTATATTCTTGATACAATTTTTCTAAAGCATCATATTGAGGTGTGTAACCACATTTTGAAGCTGTGTTAAGAATTAAGATTTTCTTTCCTTTCAAATCCGCGAAATTAAAATCGTCATCATTGATATCTTTGAATGTATAATCGTAAATTTTGTTCACTTTTTGAGGTGTTTTTGTTGTTTGATGAATGGTTTGCTTTTTAGAAACTTTCTTAGTTTCTTGCGCATTACAAGCTATAAATAGCCCTAAAAATCCGATGAATAAATATTTCATTGCGTACTATTTTAAACAAATTTAAAAAAAATGTTATGATTTGTAAGTTAAAGTAGGTTAAAATAAAAAAGCTCATCTTTGGATGAGCTTTTT
Source organism: Empedobacter sp. R132-2 (assembly GCF_030324375.1). Taxonomy (NCBI): domain Bacteria; kingdom Pseudomonadati; phylum Bacteroidota; class Flavobacteriia; order Flavobacteriales; family Weeksellaceae; genus Empedobacter; species Empedobacter sp. R132-2. Next base: position 8,068 of record NZ_JACAGG010000020.1, on the reverse strand, counting down.
TATTTTATAATATTTAAAGAAATTAATTTTTTGATTTTACGTGGTAAACTTTGTTTTGGAAATACCAAGCTGCAATAGATAAAACTAACATTGCGACTGCTGTTGCAGGAACCCAGAATGGAATTGGAATTGGATCTCCGGCTGCGTATGAGTGTAATCCAGATAAGTAATAGTTAACGCCAAAATACGTCATAATTACTGTCCAAACAGCCCACATTGCTGCAACATTGAAGGCAAATTTCCCTCTCAATCCTGGAACTAAACGCATATGTAAAACAACTGCATAAACAATTACAGAAACGAAAGCCCAAGTTTCTTTTGGATCCCAAGACCAGTAACGTCCCCAAGATTCGTTTGCCCACATACCTCCTAAGAATGTACCAACGGTAAGTAAGAAAATACCAATTGTTAATGACATTTCAGAAACGTAAGTCATTTCTTTTAGCGAAATTTCAATCTTTTTATTTGGTTTAATCATCATGATAATTAATGAGAAAACTCCTAAAATAGCACTTAATCCAAAGAAACCATAAGATGAAACGATAATCGCAACGTGTACAATTAACCAATATGATTTTAGTACAGGAACAAGTGGTGTAATTTGTGGATCTAACATAGAACCTCCGTGTGCAAATCCCATCATAATTACAGCAACCATAGCTCCTGTTGTTGGAATAAATGCGTTTCGGTTTTTGTATAATAACAATCCAGCTAAAACACTAATCCATGAAATAAATACAATGGCTTCGTAACCATTAGACCAAGGTGCGTGTCCAGTTAAATACCAACGAACACCAAGTCCTGCGGCTTGTACGATAAAGACAATAAATATTAATCCCAAACAAACATTGATAATTCGATGAAGTGCTTTGCTTTCTGAAAATAACTGAATGAAGGATAAAATCATTAAAACTCCACCAACCATACAATAAGCAATCATCACCCAAAAGAAAACGTTGTATTTGTTGTATAACACTTCTATCTCAACTTTTGTTGGAGAAGGCACAACATTTTTACCCCATTTTTGTTGGTATTTATCGATATAATCTACCGCATTATCTGCAGGCGTCCAATTACCATTTTCTAATCCTTTCGAAACCATGTTAAAATAAACACTAATCATTCCAAGTGCCATTGTATCGATTTCTACAGGATTTTCTTGTGTTTGATAAATCCAAGAAGTCCAACGCTCTGAAGGATCATTCTGAACTGGAATTATTTTTAATTGATATCCTTTTGCAGTTTGATCTAAAATATTGAAACGCTCTGTAACCTTAATTACTTCCTCATCAAATTTAGAACGCTCTGAAGGTTTTCTTGAGAATGCCTCGTTATAGGCTTTATCTAATTTAAAACGAGTCGTTTTTGGATCGATCAAATTCATTAAAGATGTGTAACCATCTTCGTTTGCGCTTGTAATTTTCTTTAAACGATCTCCTCCTTTATCTCCAACTTCAATCATCGGAGCATTTACCCAATAAGCAGGGTCTAATTGCAAAGAAATAAACCATTTATTGGCAGATAATCCGTGGAATTTATCTTTTTTATAAACTTTTCTAAGGATTTCTAAAGCTTGTGTATTAAGAGGTTTTATACGTCCTTCGATATCTTGTGTAAGTAAATGACCAAATTTATCAGCGTGTTCGTCAGGAATTTTTACATTCTTCGCTAATTCATCTCCATCAGCCATTTTTGTAGAAAAACTACCAATGTGCTCTGATGAATGAACGTTCCCTTTTTCCGAATCAGTCTGAATTTTTTGATGTCCATTTTTTCCTCCATCAGTAGTACTTGGATTTTGAGCAAATGCTAATCCAGAAAGTAAAAATAATGGAAGTAAAATATTTATTTTTTTGGTATGTAAACTTTTTAATAGAGAGTTTAATTGCGTAAAACGAGTTCCTTTCCAGAATAATGAAACAAACATTCCTCCAAATAATAAGAAGTATCCTAAATAGGTAATGTTAGTCCCCCACCAGTCTTGGTTAACTTGTAAAATAGTTCCGTCTTCCGTTGGAAAATAACTCGATTGGAAGAAACGGTAACCTTTATAATCCATTACATTGTTCATATAAATGTGATGTTTTGTTTCTTTTCCCTCGTCGATAACTGTAATGTTAGATTCGAAAGAAGAAGGATTTGTAGAACCAGGATAACGATCTAAAATAAAGTCATCTAAACGAATGCTAAATGGAACTTTTACTAATTTAGAACCGTAACCTAACGAAATATTCATTCCGTCAATTTGTACATCAGCAGAATAATTTGTGACACCCTTTCCACCAACAATTGTCACTGTATCGCGTTTATCACCAACAATAACTTCGGCTCTAATTGCACCAGGTAGATTCTTTTCTTCTGCTTTAAATTTAGAACCTTGTCTATATAAAACTTCACCTTTGAAAGCCGGATTTGGAACTACAAATTGCGCTCCGTTGATTGTATATAACGAACGTAGTTTTAATGGAGCAGGAACATTAAATTCAACTTTTCCAGCACCTTCTTGCAATTTTTGCATGTCTGTAATTTGTCCAACTTGTTGTCCAGCCATTTGCACATATTCTCCTTCGAAAGGCGATTTGATAACCAAATTTTCTCCTTCTCCAGTAATTTGTACCGCACCATCTTGCGGTCTATTGTACGAAACTAAAGTTCCATTAACACTTTTAATTTCACCATTTCTAATGAAAACAGAATTACGTCCAGTTTGTCCAACTGTCACGATTTCTAAAACATTAATTCCTTCTTTTTTTCTTACAACTGTATCTAAAGCGTGAGGTACGTAATCAAAAGTTTTTAATTTAATGACTTTATCTTTGAACTGATATTCACCTTCAAAGTGTCTACGGAACAGAGAACTTGTACTATCTTTTCTGTCAAAATATGTCATGTTGTATTGATGATTGTCGTAAGCCAAACGTTGTGTACCATCATCAACCATCATCTTGAAATAAGATTTGTACGATGTAATTTCGTTACTTGTTCCTCCTTCAGGAATAGGCATTTCACCCTCGAAACTGATGTAACGAGTAATTCCTCCTCCAATAAAAATAAACAAAAATGCTAAGTGGAAAACCAACAACGGCAATTTTTCCTTTGACCATAATCGGTATCGTTTGATATTCATTAAGAACAAAACGATCAACCAAATCATTAATACCTCAAACCACTTTGCCTCGTAAATAACAGCTTTTGCAGTAGCCGTATCGTAGTCATTTTCAATGAAAGTGGCATAACCCATGGCGATTGCGTAGATGAATAGCAAGACCGTCATGGTTCTGGTAGAAAATAGATATTTTTCTAATTTACTCATTACTTATAATTGATTTACAAAAATAGGTGAGTTTATCAGATAAAGCATTAAAACTTAAATGATTTTTATTAGAATCAATGAGTTAATAGAATGTTAAATATATTCTGCCAAAATTGATTTTAAATGTTTAAAAAACACACTGTTAATCAGAAATGTTTATAACAAAGTATTTTATTCAAAAATAATTTGTTAAGAAAATATTTAGAAATATCAAAAACATATCTTAAAAGGAACAATTTTTGTTAAAGCTCAATAACCAATTATAATGATATGAAAAAATTAACTCAAATATCAAAAACATATCTTAAAAGGAACAATTTTTGTTAAAGCTCAATAACCAATTATAATGATATGAAAAAATTA
>NZ_JACAGG010000020.1:0-4292 GCF_030324375.1 Empedobacter sp. R132-2 | reverse complement strand
ACTCAAATTTTATGTGCTGGAGCTTTCATTTTTGCTTTAGCAAGTTGTCATAACAGCAAGGCTGTTGCATACCAAAAAGATAATGGTACAGGCGGTTATACCGAAGAAAAGGTGAACAATGATACCTATATTGTTAGTTTTGATGGAAACGAATACAATAAAAAAGACAAAACGTTTGACTATGCTTTGTTGAGAGCAGCAGAAATTGGTCAGCGTAATAATTTTGATTATTTTGCAATTTTAAGTACGGTGAACGATAAAGTTTTGGAAAAAAGTAACAGCTATACAAAGTTAGATAATAATGATACGTGGCTGAAAGTACAATATTTCAAAAACAGTAAACCGATAAAATTTCAAACGGTTTATGAACCAGCTGTTGTAATAAAAGATTTGCATAAAAAATATAAAATTAAATAAGAATACAAACCACTCATTTGAGTGGTTTTTTATTTTTGAATAATTTAACATTTTCGATGACACAATGTGGCGTTTTAACTTCTCAACTTTGTATTATGTTCGCATTGATAGATTGTAATAATTTTTACGCCAGTTGCCATCGTGTTTTTCAACCGAAGCTTCTTCATCAGCCAATTGTAGTATTGTCTAATAATGATGGTTGTGTAATTTCGCGTTCTGCCGAAGCAAAGTTAGCTGGAATTCCAATGGGTGCGCCTGCGCATCAATTTCAACGTATTTTTGAACAGAAAAAAATCAAAGTTTTTTCGTCAAATTATCAATTATATGCGGATATGAGCAATCGTGTAATGTCGATTTTATCGTTGTATTCGCCTGATCAGGAAATTTATTCGATAGACGAATGTTTCTTAAAATTGAATGGATTTGATCGTTTTGATTTGAAAAATTACGGATTAGAAATCAAATCTAAAATATATCAATTTACAAAATTGCCAGTTTGTGTAGGAATTGCTCCAACAAAATCCTTGGCGAAATTAGCGAATCATATTGCGAAAAAATTTCCAGAAGTTCATCAAGGGGTTTATATTATTCAGACTCAAGAACAAATCCATAAAGCGTTAAAATGGTTAAATATTGAAGATGTTTGGGGAATTGGTCGACGAATGTCGCGACGTTTGAGAATGATCGGTGTCAATAAAGCGTTGGATTTTGTACAATTAAAAGATGATTTTCTTCGGAAAGAATTTTCGATAGTAGGTTTGCGTTTGAAAAAAGATTTGTTAGGTGAAGCGGTGTTAGATTTAGAAGCGATTTCGGCAAAGAAAAGTATTGCAACGACGCGTAGTTTTGAAGAATATACCAACGATTTTGAATATGTAAAAGAGCGTGTTGCTACTTTTGCGGTTTCGTGTGCAGAGAAACTTCGGAAACAGAATTCTTCTTGCAATTTGGTTACAGTTTTTATTCAGACCAATAATTTTGATAGAAATAAACCACAATATTACCGTACAATTTCGGTCCATTTACCTTACGAATCGAATTCAAGTATAACGTTGTCCAAATTTGCAATTAAAGCGTTTGAGCAAATTTATAAAGATGGTTATGAGTACAAAAAGGCTGGAGTAGTGGTGTCTGGAATTGTTTCGTCAGATCAAAAACAATTATCGCTTTTTGAAGAAGAAAATCCAAATCACCCAGATTTGATGAAAGTCATCGATTTGTTGAACAAAAAATTTGGTGCGGCAAAAATAAAATTAGCTTCGCAAGATTTGAATAAAACGTGGAAAATGCGTCAAAATAATTTATCACCTTGTTATACAACCAAGTGGAAAGATTTGTTGGTGGTGTATTAAACGATAGAAAAAATGAATGGAGAGATAAAAATGTTAGACAAAGAACTCAACCTTTTTGTTATAAATACAGATGGTGAGAAAAAATATATTCCGAATTTTGGTCATGTAAATGCTGGATTTCCTTCACCTGCAGAAGATTTTGTGGACGATAGAATAAGTTTGGACGAACGTTATTTAACGCATCCCGAATCTACTTTTTTGATTGTCGTTGGTGGAGATTCGATGTATCCTGTTTATCAAAAAAATGATATTTTGGTGATTCGGACAGATCTTATTCCGTTGCATCACGATGATATTATTGTTTCTGTTAATAATGAAGATTATACGTTGAAACGCTTTGATAAAATAAACAATAAACTGATTGCGATAAATCTAAATTACAAAGATTGTGTTCAAATACACGAAAATGATGAGGTGGTTATTTTAGGAGTTGTTGGTGTTTTGGTACGAGAAATAACGAATAGAATTTAAATCTTTGTTGTAACTTTTTTATAAAACATGCATCTTAATAGTAAAGATATGATGTTATGAGAAAATTTATTTTATTGTGTTTTGCAGTGATGTTGGTGCAATCTTGTATTACAATTTCAACTGTTTCGAATGTGTCAACGAATGCGTCAAGATATTTGAGTATTGATGGAATTTATAAAACAGAAGGAACAACATATTCAGCAACAAAAGTGATTAGACGAAATAATAATCAAATCGTTTTGGACTTTACACAAATGCAAGGAGAAGTTTATTATTTCTTGAAAACAAATCAAGATATAGAACTTGAATTAGATTATGAAGTGAAACAAAAAAATGGTTTAATGGATTTTTCGATTGTAGATTATACAGGAAAAGAATTAACTCAAATAGGTAGTGCTTCGAAAGGAAAAATGAATAAAAAAGAATCTATTCATTTAGAATCTTATAAAAGTTATAGAATCAATTTTAAAGGAGATGATTTTAAAGGAAAAGTATCTGTTCAGTTAAATAATAAATAAATAAGGTCGAGTTTTACTCGACCTTATTTATTTTATTGAAATGCTCCAATTGTAGGAGTTGTTCCTCGAGGTTGTCCGTTATAATCTAACGGATATTGTTGCGCAAAAGATATTTTTCCTTTCCCTTTAGCAGGTGATTCATTTTTCACAGCTAATTTATTTGCGAAATAATTTGTATTCTCAAACATCGGATCTAACGTAATACTTGCCAAGAAATTTGGCGCAGTTGTCACATTTAATACTGAAGTATCCGCATTGTGAATAACATTGGTGTCAAATAAATAATTGAAAGCCGCACCATCTTTTTTATCCAATAAAATAGCATTTGGCGTGCGTTCATTATATATAATACAATTTCCGAACGTTGCTTTTGTCAAAGCCGAAACATTTTTATCATTGTTTTCGTTACTCAAGAAAAGCGAATAAGCTGGACCAGCACTTGTCGCAAAATTGTAATAATTGGCAAAAGTAGAATGATAAAATTCGTACGAACCACCATATTCTATTGCTAAAGTTGCCAAATTACTATTATTCATCACCAAGTTGTAACCTGTAATTGTAGCGTTTGTTGCTAAAATTCCATACGATTGATTATTAACAATTTTAGCATTACTAATATCTAATTTCGAATTATTTACGTGTAAACCAGTATCTGCACCAATAATTTTTGCATAATTGATTTTTGATGTACTATTTGGAGCTAGTTCGATTTTGTTCCATTGATCAGGAATCGAATCGTATTTATTATCATGACGAGCTGAACGAAATTTCACTTCTTCATTCAAAGCTCCATTTACAGTAAGTTTTGCATTGTTTCCAACTGTTAAACTTGCTCCTTTTTTGAAATAAACTTTTGCACCTTTATCAATTGTTAAATCACTTGTAATAGTTAAATTTCCGTCAATTACTTGGGCTTCGTCCATATTCCAATTTGCAGAAGAAATTGTAGCATCTTTTGTATGAATTTTAGCTTTTTCTATCCAAGAAAGTAACTTGATTTTTTTAGAAGAATTGGTTGTTTTAAAGTTAATTTCGTCATCGTAAAGCGGATTAAGAGGCGCTTCTTGAGCATTTACTTCAACAAAAATAAATAAACTATCCTTTTTGCGAATCGGCACATTTTCGAAACTTGTTCCTGCTTTTCCGTCTACATTTATATTGAAAAATGAATTATTTCCACGTGTCAAATATATTTTTGGAATCACGCGATCATCATTCTCAGGATTATAAATTTTAAGCAGATAGGTTTCAGATTTAGAGAAATTATATACGGTATCTACGGAAACGGTATCTTTGCTAAAGCGCAATTCAGAACTAATTGGATCATAGTCAAAATCATCGCGACAAGATTGAAAACCAATCAAAGAAGCAATACCAAGTCCGGCGATTAATGTTTTTACGTTCATAAAATTATGATTCATTATATAAGTTTAAACAGCAAATAATAGGTTTTATTGCAATAGCGTCCTAAATAAATTTAGGGCATAAAATATCCACCCACTTTAGTAGGATACAAGCTATAGTTGGACAAAAT
>NZ_JACAGG010000001.1:131952-341741 GCF_030324375.1 Empedobacter sp. R132-2 | reverse complement strand
TCTGCTGCCTTCGAACGTATTTATGTCAGGTACAATAAACGAATCTTTTGGTTTGGTAAACAAATAATTGAGGATGAGTTTGTAGTAGAATGTTTGGTACAAGATGCTTTTCTGAAATTATGGGAATATCGTGAGAAGATTGAGTCCCTTGATCATATCTTTTTCTTTTTGAGGCTTGTAATGAAGTACAGTTGCTATTTACATTATCGTAAACCGAAGAATAAGTTTTTTGCAACAGTAAACTCGCTAGAGAGTTATGAGAATTATCAAAGTTATTTGGCTGGATATGATCCCGCTGATGTAATAGAAAACCTGAATGAACAAGAAACACAACAGCACTATTTTGATGAAATTATAAAAGTATTACCTCTATTAAGTACTGAAAGAAAACATTTGATAGAACTTTGTTTAAAACATGGATTTAAATATAAAGCGATTGCTAAAGCAATGGGAAGAGGAATAACAGAAACCAGTAACGAAATTAAACATGCTATAGCGGATCTTAAGAAGATTTTAAGTCATCATGATAAGTTAATTATTAAAACCAAAACAGTCTCTACTGAAGAGAAACAAGATAAAATATCCGAAACACAATCGTTGATATTAAAACTTCGATGTAAGCATAAACAATCTTTTGCCAATATCGCTGAAGAATTAGAACTGTCTCAAAAAGAAGTACACAACGAATTTATAGTCGCCTATAAATTCACTCAACAAAACAAAGTTCAATCACTAAACTATTGATGATGGAAAAATCTACTTTAATACTCACTCGAAAAATACAATTAATTATCGATTTACCAACTCAAGAAGAACGTAAAGAAGTTTTGGATACGCTTTATAAATGGCAAAATAGATGTTTTAAAGCCGCTAATTTGATTGTTTCTCATTTGTATGTACAAGAAATGATGAAAGATTTTTTTTACCTCTCTGAAGGAGTTAAATATAAATTAATGGACGAGAAGAAAGATGCAGAGGGTATACTAGAGTGCTCTAGAATGAATACCATTTATCGTGTACTTTCAAATCGTTTTAAAGGAGAAGTTCCAATGAATATTTTATCTTGTTTGAATAATATGTTGTATCAATCTTTTAAAAAAGATTGTGTCAAATATTGGAAAGGTGAAATCTCATTAAAAAATTTTAAACGAGCTATGGCATTTCCTTTTAATAGCAGTAAAATAACTAAATTATGTTATAATGAAGAGAAGAAAAATTTTTGTTTTATCTTATTTAAAATACCATTCAAAACTTATTTAGGAAAAGATTTTACAGGTAATAAAAAACTACTGGAACAAGTGATAAGTGGAGAAATAAAACTTTGCACTTCACAAATAAAGTTAGAAAAAAGTAAAATATTTTGGTTAGTAGCCGTTGAAGTTGAAAAAGAAAACCATCAATTACAATCCGAAATTATTGCAGAAGCTTCCTTGTCGTTGGAATATCCATTGGTTGTAAAAGTAGGTAAATCTCGGCTTACTATTGGTACTAAAGAAGAGTTTCTTTACCGAAGGTTAGCGATACAAGCATCCCGTCAACGAACGCAAGCAGGAGTAGCCTATGCGAAATCGGGAAAAGGAAGAACGAGAAAACTAAAAGCCCTAGATAAAATGAGTCAAGTAGAAAAAAATTATGTGCATCATAGACTACATGTCTATAGTAAAATGTTAATTGATTTTTGTATCAAATATAAAGCAGGAACACTTATTTTATTGGATCAAGAAGAAAAAATCGAGCTAGCTAAAGAAGAAGAATTTGTACTGAGGAATTGGAGTTATTATGAACTGATGACTAAAATAAAATACAAAGCAGAGAAAGCAGGAATTGAGCTTATTATAGCATAAATTATAATTTTTGAGGGTGATTGTACACCCATAAGGTGAGGTTGATTACGAACACTCACTAAATGTAAACAACATATACTAAGAGTGTTTGAGTGTATACTTGAATAGATAAAGGCAACATAGTGGCAGTAGAATGTATATAAAAGATTTTTGTAGTTCAGGTGTTGTGATGCTAGTTTAGTTGTTTTTTATACAAAAAGTCATGGTTAAAATATTTTATACAAATGTTTTGATTTTTACTACAACAAATGATTAAACGGTGATGGTTTGCTGATTTAAGCAAAGCAACAGCGGATACTTTGTGGTTAAGGACTCGCGAAAATTACCGCGAAGCGGGAATCATTAATTAAAAAAACATTATAACTTATTATAGCATACATTAAAAACAAGAAACATTGATTTGATTTTTGTAGATTTGAGAAGCAAGCATCTCCTCTACTTCATTTATCAACCAAATAAATAGTACATACCATAAATATTCTGTAAAAGACTTAGCTGAGTTAGGAGGCTTTTCCTCTGTACGTCACTTTTCTGATGTTTTTTTTTCAAGTGACTTCGTTACGTCCTTATGAATATATAAAACAATTGAAATTCAATTTGAACAAAGACGATTAAAAAGAAAAGATGGAAAAATTATAATAGAAGTTTTAATAATCAAAACTCCCTTGTATAGTAAATTTAGGATTAAGATCAATTGGTGTATAACTATAACAGGATTTATTTAAAAACATGTATAGTTATTTTAGGACGGGTCATTAGGACGGGACAGTAGCAGGATACTCCCAACATCAAGGCAAGATGAAGGCAACATAGTGGCAGTAGAATGTATGTAAAAGGTTTTTGTAACTCAGGTGTTGTGACGATTGCCTAGTTGCTTTGTAAAAAAGATAAACGTATTAAGTTGTAATAATTGTATTAAATAAAAAAGGAGCTATTAATTAGCTCCTTTTTTATTTTGATGTTTTTTGGCGTGCAATTCCTTCAATGTTGCTTTTTGTTCTGGCGTAAAAACAGCATTGATTTCATTAAACTCCTTTTGACGAACTTCTTTCATTTTCTTTTTCAATTCAATTTTTTCGTCTTTGTAGCTGTCCTCAATTTGTTTGATTTTGATGACTTGCGCATCTGTCAAGTTCAAATCTTTTTTTAATTGTTGTAATTTCTGCTCTCTCGATCCTTCATTTCTGTCTTGCGCTGAAGCAGTTGTTAAAGTGAAAGCAATTAATCCTAATCCTACATATTTATAAAATGCTGTTCTCATAATTATCAACTTTTTTTGTTTTATTTATTCTTAAGACTTCAAAAAATTAAAAAGGTTTAAAACGATAAATGTTAAAATTTTTCGGTTATGATGAAATCTTTTAAAAGATGTAACATTTGTGATGAATAATCGACCAATATTTTTTAAATTATTTTTGAAATCGATTAAACCTTTTCCAAAAAGGATTGTCAAACAAGTTGTAAAATTATAAAACTACAAAACGAAAAATTAAACAAATGAGGTTAAGAAGTTTATTTGCTTTGATTTTTATTTGTGTTTGTGCAGGATTGAATGCGCAAGAGCTTTTAAAAATTAAAGGGAAAGTCTTATCAAGTGAAAACAAACCTGTAGAATACACTACAATATCGCTTGAAAGCTCGGAAGATGGAGTTGTGGCAGAAGCGGCAACGGATGCAAAAGGAGAATTTACAGTAGAAGCAAAGGCTGGGCAATATGTTCTTGTGATTGAGCCATTGGGATACGATGTAATAGAAAAACAGATTAATTTAGAATCTGCATTAGATCTAGGTACTTTTACTGTAAAAACGACGCAAACAGTTTCGTTAGGAGCAGCAGTTGTAACAGCGGAAAAGCCAATTTATAAAGTAGAATTGGACAAAAAAGTGTATGATATGGCGAATGATCCAATGTCGCAAGGTCAAACATTGTCTGATGCTTTAGCAAATGTACCATCGGTTTCTGTTGATGCAGAAGGAAATGTTTCGTTGAGAGGAAATGATAATGTAAAATTCTTGATTGATGGAAAACCTTCGGGAATGTTGGGTGTTTCTGATGTAGCGGAAGCTTTAAAAAATATTCCAGCCGAAAATGTAGAACGTATTGAATTGGTAACAAACCCTTCTGCTCGTTACGAAGCTTCAGGTTCTGCGGGGATCATCAATATTGTATTGAAAAAAGGTTCTAATACAGGTTTTAATGGTTCTGTAACCTTGAATGGAGGAATTCCTAAAATGGTTGGAGGAAATGTAAACTTGAATTATAAAACAAAAAAATATAACATTTTTACAACTTTAGGTTCTCGTTATATGGATAGAGAAGGTGAAGGTTCTGCTTTTATGACAAGTTATAATGAAGGAACAGATGTTGTAAAACAATATAGATCTACAAACCGAGATAATAATAGAATTCGTAGAAATTACAACATTCGTTTGGGTGGAGAATATTATTTAGATGATAAAAATACAATAGGTTTATCTGCAGGTTATCGTTACAATAATGGAAATAACAATGCTTTAGTTGATTATAATTACTTTGATAATGCAATGACTTTCTTGAAGAATGAATATAATCTTCAGAATGAGAAAGAAATTGAAAATAACTTTGATTTAGATTTTAATTATAAACACGAGTTTGATAAAAAAGGTCATGAATTTGCATTCACAGGACGTTTTTCGTCTCAAAAAGAAGACGAAGATGGTTTTGTTAATGGTTTAACAAAAGTATTAGACAAAACTACAGGTAACTATGTAGATGAAATTACAAATCGTATTACTGATAATTTAGAAGATCAGAAAAATGTAGTTTTAACAGCAGATTATGTTCGTCCAATTGGAGAAAAAGGAAAATTTGAATTAGGTGCTCGTGCAGATTTTAGTGATACGAAAACTAATAACAGAACATTCTTTTTAACTGACGCTGGAGATTATGAAGAAGATAGTAGATTCTTTGCAAATGTAGATAATCAACAAAATGTATTTGCAGCTTATACACAATATGGAAACGCAATTGGAGAAAAATTTCAATACTTCGCAGGTTTACGTTTAGAGAGTTCTGATATGAAAATCAAAAACTACACAAGCGGAGAAAATATTTCAAAAAAATATACAGATTTATTCCCAACATTAACGTTGAATTATAAGTTTACTGAGAAAAACGAATTACAATTAAGTTATTCTCGTCGTGTTCGTCGTCCAATGGGATTCATGTTAATGCCTTTCTTTTCTGCAACAGATGATAGAAATGTAAGAAATGGTAATCCAGATCTTAATCCTACTTATACAAATTCATACGAGTTAGCTTATATCACAACTGTAGGAAAGTTGATGGTAACGCCAAGTTTATTTTACCAAAGAACAACTGATATGATTAATCAGTTTCAACGTAAAAATTATAACGATAACGGAGATGAAGTATTTATTACAAAACCAATCAACATTGGTGATGAAGATCGTTATGGTTTAGATTTAACAGCGACTTACAAACCAGCTAAATGGTGGAGTTTGATGTTCAATGTAAATTTATTTGGATACAATAGAACAGGTTTCTACGAAGAAACAAACGTTGTAAAAGATCCTGTAACAGGAGTAGAAAGTACAAAAGTAGATACGCAAGATTTCTCTGGAGACGGATTTAGTTCTCGTGGACGTTTGTCTTCTAACTTTATATTACCTGCAGATTTCAAAATTCAGGTTGCTGGAAATTACATGGGAAGCATGAAAACGGCTCAACAAAAAATTGAAGATAATTTGTCAATGGATTTTTCTTTATCAAAAGATTTATTCAACAAACAAGCTACATTATCTTTAAATATTCGTGACGTGTTCAACTCAAGAAAAAGAGAATCTACTACTTATGGAGCAGATTACACTAATTACGAAAGTATGCGTTGGATGAAACGTTCAATTAACTTATCGTTTACATATCGTTTTAAGAAAACAAACGAAAGAGAAAAGAATAAACAACAACGCCCAGATGGAGAAGAAATGGGAGGTGGAGAAGAAATGCAAATGCAAGCAGCTTCTTAAGAGTTTGAAAATAATCGATAAAAAAATGGATCGCAATTGCGATCCATTTTTTTATCATTTTGAATGAAAACGAATTATTTGTTTTTTAACAAATCACGAATTTCAGCCAATAATTCTTCTTGTGTTGGTCCTGCAGGAGCTGGTTCTTCAGCAGGGGCTTCTTTTTTCAATTTGTTAATTCCTTTAATCATTACGAATAAAGCAAATGCAACAACTATAAAAGAAATAGCAGCAGCTAAAAAGCTACCATATTTAATTGCAGTCCCTGGTATTACTAATGCAGCTAAATTTTCAGCGTCAATAGCTTTCAAGGCTGGATTTAAAATGGCTGGCGTAATGATATCTTCAACTAAAGAAGTAACAATTTTACCAAAGGCACCACCGATAACTACACCGACAGCTAAATCTACTACGTTACCTTTTACTGCAAACTCTTTAAATTCTTTAAAAAATCCCATAAGTCTATAATTTATTTCTAAGTTTATAATAATTCTAAGGTTGATTGATATCTAATCTATTTTTAGAAGAGATAAATAAGTATAAACCGATTAACATAAAAGGAATACTTAAGATTTGACCATTGTTTAATCCTATATTCAACATTTGAGCAACTGCTTCTTCTCCTTGATTTTCTTTATAGAACTCAACAACAAATCGTATTAAAAATAATAAAAATAAGAATATGCCTAACAAAGCTCCCAAATATTTTGTCTTATCTGTTTTGTTGTACATATAAAGCATAATAATTCCTAAGATAACATATCCAATCGCTTCATAAATTTGAGCTGGATGACGAGGAATTACTTCTCCATATCCCAAACTTTGTTGATGAAATTTTACTGCCCAAGGTAATTCTGATGCTTTTCCTACAATTTCTGAGTTGTAAAAATTTCCAATTCGAACCGCAGCTCCACCAAAAGGAACAACAACAGCAATACGGTCTAACAACCACAATACATTACGATGCAAATATTTTCTACTAAATAAATAGGAAGTTAAAATTACACCTAATGCAGCTCCGTGACTTGCAAGTCCACTAAATCCTACAAATTCGTAATCTTGTAATAATCCAAAGAAAGCACTTTGTCCTGGTGAGTGTTGTACAGGTAAGAAAACTTCGATTGGTCGTTCAATAAACGCAGCAGGATCATAAAAAATATATTCTCCGAGTCTTGCACCTACAATTGCTCCAATAAATGTGTAAAGGAATAAAGGGTCAAGTAATTCTTTTTTCTGATTTTCTTTCTTGAAAATATTTGACATCAAATACCAGCCTACTACAAAGGCAACTATCCAACATAAACTGTAAATATGTACTTTGAATCCTGCTATTTCAAATAAATAAGGTTTTGGATTCCAATCGATAAACGAAATTAAGTTAATCATTAATTTTTCTTTTTAGGTACAGGGTCGTATCCATGTCCTCCCCAAGGATGACAGCGACCAATTCTTTTTGTTCCGAGCCACAAACCTTTTAGCAAACCATGTTCTTTTAGCGCCTCTATCATATAAGAAGAGCAAGTTGGTTGATATCTACAATTGCTTCCCATCCAAGGAGAAATCGCTAATTGATAAAATCTTACCAACAGAATAAATGGTGTAACCAAAATTTTGTTCATCTCACAAAGTTAATCAATAACCGAAATAAAAAAGAATCAATCTAAAAAGTTTATGCTTTTGCTGATTGATTCTCTATACGATACGTGCTTAACGCATATTATTTTTTAGTATAACTCGCTGGATCTAATGCTTTGTAAGACCAGTTTTGTAAAAACTCTAACACAACTTTCGGATCATGTCCTTTCACTTCTTTGCTTTCAAGATAAGCTGAGTTTTGTGTGTGAATTAAATTTCCTTTCTCATCTAAAATTACAAAAACAGGAAATCCAAAACGCTCTGGGTGTTTCAATGCAGCTAACGTTTCTTCGTTTTTATTTTTTGGAGAATAATTTACATGAACCACTTCATAATTATTCGCAATATAATCTTTTACTTCTTGATTTTCTTTTGTCAATTTATCAAACATCACACACCAAGCACACCAATTACCTCCAATTTGCAATAAAACGTGTTTCTTTTCAGCAGAAGCTTTTTGCACCGCATTCGCGATATCTACTTTCGGATTTGCTTCTTCACTATAAATTTTTGGTTTTTCAGTTTGTTGACCAAATGCAAAACTTAACGATAAAATCATTAAGCTAAAAAACATAGTTAATTTTTTCATTTCAAATTCTAAATATTAAGTCGAATTTACAATAAAAAATTATGCCGAAAACGTTTTTCTACGAATTAATAATCGTGTAATATAAATTTAGTTTTTCTTGAACCGAATTTATTTCATTATTTTTTTCGTTTTGATTAAATTGATTAATCATATTGATTGAGAATTTTGATTCAAATTCTAAACGGTCCAATTCTATTTCATAAAAATTAATTTGATGATGAATTTGTGTGAAATAATAATTCACCAATTCAACATACATCAATCTAAGTTCTTGATTTACTCTGATAAATTCTACAAATTCTTGCAATTCGACCAAAAACTCAATCATTTGTTTATTGATTTCTGATTGTTTATCTTTTAGTTCAATCTTTTTCAAATAATCAGTTGATAAAGCAATTTTATCACCCAAAAGTTGGTGCTTTCTTGTTAAAATTAAAGCACATTCTAACGCTTTCTTCATCATTTTAATTTTTATTCTAACACAAAGAAAATAAATCTAAATGCCAAAATATGTCGCCCAAAAAATCATTCATTTTGACAAAACATTCCCTAACTTTGAAATCTAAACAAGATTTTATGAATGCGCCTTTAGCTGAAAGAATGCGTCCAAAAACGCTTGAAGAATACATTAATCAAAAGCATTTGGTGGGCGAAAACGGACCAATAAAAATGATGTTGCAACATGATATGATTGCTTCGATGATTTTTTGGGGACCGCCAGGGACAGGAAAAACGACACTAGCTCAATTGATTTCCGAATTAACTGATCGACCATTTTATACGTTGAGCGCCATAAATTCTGGTGTGAAAGAAGTGCGTGAAGTAATTGAAAAAGCAAAGAATCAAAATTTGTTTTCGGGAACGAAAAATCCGATTTTATTTATAGATGAAATTCATCGTTTCAATAAATCACAGCAAGACAGTTTGTTGGGAGCGGTAGAAACTGGTTTGGTGACTTTGATTGGAGCGACAACCGAAAATCCAAGTTTCGAAGTTGTGCCAGCTTTGCTTTCACGTGCGCAAGTTTATGTGTTGAAACATCTCGAAAAAGAAGATTTAGTTGATTTAATCGAACGAGCTATAAAAAAAGATACAGTTTTATCTAAATTAAATATTGAATTAGTTGAAACAAATGCATTATTAAGATATTCGGGAGGTGATGCAAGAAAATTGTTGAATGGTTTGGAGTTGGTGATTAATAGTTTTTCTCCAACAGATAAAATCATCATCAACGATGAAATTGTGCATGAACGTATTCAGCAAAATTTAGCACGTTACGATAAAACGGGTGAACAACATTACGATATTATTTCGGCTTTTATCAAATCGATTCGTGGTTCAGATCCAAATGGAGCGGTTTATTGGTTGGCTCGAATGATTGAAGGTGGTGAAGATTTGAAATTTATAGCACGACGAATGTTGATTTTAGCTTCCGAAGATGTGGGAAATGCAAATCCAACTGCAATGATTTTGGCGAATAATACGTTTCAGGCTGTTTCGGTGATTGGTTATCCAGAATCTCGCATTTTATTGAGTCAATGTGCGGTTTATTTGGCGAATTCTCCAAAAAGTAATGCAACCTATTTAGCGATTGGTAAAGCGCAACAAATTGTGAAACAAACCGGCGATTTACCCGTTCCGTTGCATTTACGAAATGCACCAACTAAGTTGATGAAAGATTTGGATTATGGAAAGGAATATAAATATTCGCACGATTTTCCAGGAAATTTTGCTGAGCAAGAATTTTTACCAAATGAAATTTCGGGGACGACTTTTTATGAGCCAGGAAATAATAAACGAGAGCAAGTGGATAAACAATCGCTCAATCAAAAGTGGAAGGGAAAGTATGGGTACTAAAATTAAAAATCCCAGTTAATCATTTGTTAACTGAGATTTTAAGGTTTGGTTGATTTTTTTGGTTTAGATTGGTTTATATGATAATAGGTTGGTAATTGTATATATACAAGGTTTGTGCCAAAACTTAATAAAAAGTAAAAAATTGATTAAAAAAAAGAAAAAATTAAACTTTTTCGATCAAAAAAAGGAATTTTAATTTATAAAATAAAGAAAATGAAACAAATACAAATTATAAACGGACCTAATTTAAATTTACTTGGCGTTCGCGAACCAGAGATTTATGGAACACAAACTTTCGAAGATTTTTTTGAACATGAATTGAGAAAGCAATTTCCAGAAGTTTCGTTGCATTATTTTCAATCAAATCACGAAGGAGATATTATTGATAAATTACATGAAATTGGTTTTAAATATGACGGAATTATCTTGAATGCTGGTGCGTATACGCATTATTCGTATGCGATTGCAGATGCGATAAAAGCGATTACGACTAAAGTGATAGAAGTTCATATTTCGGATATTTATGCGCGCGAAGATTTCAGAAAAAATAGTGTAACAGGTGAAAGTTGTCTAAAAATTATTTCAGGAAAAGGTTTACCAGGTTATGTTGAAGCTGTGAATGATTTTGTGAAATAATTAATAATCATTATCTTAACAAGATTAAAATCTATTACCTATGGATAAAATTATTTTAGGATTAATCTTTGGATTAACCATTATTAGCTGTAATTTGAAAGCTGATAAAAACAATACAGAGCAAAAAGCTCAGGCAATGACGGCTTGTGAACAAGCGGCAATAACACCAGGGATATCTGCGGCTAAAAAAGAGCTGATTACAAAATATTGTGACTGTTCGACAGATAAAATGATGGATGAATTTACATATACAGAAATGATGCAAATGAATAATCCAACACCTGAATTACAAGAACGATTAATGAAATTAATAGAACCTTGTATCAATGATTTGAAAACAAAATCTGCTGAATTAGGAGAGTAATAAACAAAAAAGTCGGAACTATGTTCCGACTTTTTTAATATTCTTTTTTGTATTGTTCTTTCTTAAACTCGTCTACAAGATGTTCGTTCAAACTATCAATGTAGCCTAAGATTTCTAATTTACCAATTTTACTCGAAGCCGAACTTGTAAATATTTTTGGTAATTCTTCCCAAGTTTTTAATAACTCGTTTTTGTAGTGATTCAAGTTTTTTTGCATTTGTGTACTCGTTAGTTTGTCTAATTTTGTAAACACAATCGCAAACGGAATTTGTTTGTTTCCTAACCATTCCATAAACTGTAAATCTATTTTTTGAGGCGTGTGTCGAGAATCAATCAATAAAAAAACATTGACCAAGTTTTTACGAAACTCAATGTAATCATAAATCATTTTATTGAAACCACCACGAACACCTTTTGGTGCTTTAGCAAAACCATAACCTGGTAAATCGGCTAAATACCAAGTATCGTCCATTTCGAATGTATTAATCAATTGAGTTTTACCTGGAGTTGCAGAAGTTTTAGCTAATGCTTTTTTATCTGCTAACATATTGATTAATGATGATTTTCCAACATTAGAACGCCCAATAAATGCGTATTCTGGTTTGAAAGGATCTGGACAATCTGTATATTTTTGCGAACTTTTTAAGAATTCAGCTTTTTTAATCATAATTATGCTTTAGTGGCTGGATCTAATTGTTTTTCGATTAGCCATTTGTATAAAATTTCGTTGAATAATTCAGGGTGTTCCATCATTGGAGCGTGCCCACATTTATCAATCCAAAATAAAGAAGCGTCTGGTAATTCTTCTTCAAATTCTATTGCAACTTCTGGTGGAGTTACATTATCTTGTTTTCCCCAAATCAAACAAACAGGCATTTTGATGTCTTTTAAATCATCTTTCATGTTAGATTTGATCGCGTCTCTTGCGATATATAAAGTTTTGATAGCTTTATTTCTGTCATTTACAGTGTCAAAAACATCATCTACAATTTCTTTTGTCGCGATAGCAGGATCGTAAAAAACTTCGCGCGTTTTACGTTCTACATATTCGTAATTACCACGTTTTGGATAAGTTTCTCCAAAAGATTTTTCGTACAAACCAGAACTTCCTGTTAAACAAAGTGCTTTTACATATTCTGGATGTCTGTGACAAACCATCAAACCAATATGTCCTCCTAAAGAATTTCCAACTAAAATAGCTGGTTCTTTAACGACTTCTTCAATAAAATTTGCAACATGTTTTGCAATATTTTTGATATTAGTATTGATGACAGATAAAGAATATAATGGCAATTCTGGTGCGAAAACCTTATATCCTCTTTGTGCATAATAATTTGTAAGTGAGCTGAAATTGCTAAGTTCACCCATTAATCCATGAAGCAAAACAATTGGTTGTCCTTCTCCTTCTTCTATGTAAGAGAACTTATCTTTTTTCTTTAAGCTAAAAAACATTTACTCGATATTAAGTCGACAAATTTAATTAATTATATTTTTTTTTTCGTGGTTTATATGAAAAACTTTAACAATCCATATTAATCACTTATCAAAACAAGGTCTATATAAACATTATTTCTCATTTTATACATGGGGTTAGCGTTAGAAAAAACATAACTATCTGATACTAAATTTTAAATTGTTGATAACTATTTCAATAAAAGTGGTAAAAAATGGTAATTTGTGGTAATATTTTATTTATTTTTGGAAAAATTCTATCATGAATTCATTAATTGGAACATATGAGTGTAAGGTAGATACAAAGGGTAGGCTCCCAATACCAGCGGGTTTGAAGAAACAACTTGCTGAATGTTTGGAAGATGGCTTTGTGTTGAAAAGATCTGTGTTTCAAAATTGTTTAGAACTGCACCCTATGAAAGAATGGGAAAAAGTGATGAATGATTTGAATAAATTGAATCGATTTGTGAAGAAAAACAATGATTTTATTAGAATTTTTACGGCTGGATTAAAAATTGTCGAAGTTGATGCGAATGGAAGGCTACAGATTTCAAAAGATTTAGTGAAATTTGCAGAAATTAATAAAGAAGTAGTTCTTAATTCTTCTGTAAACATGATCGAGATTTGGGATAAAGACAAATATGAAGAGTCGATTAATGTAGATGATTTAGATTTTGCTTCTTTGGCAGAAGATGTAATGGGAAATTTAGGAGAAGATGAGTGAATATCATAATCCAGTATTATTAAAAGATAGTGTTGATGCGTTAATTATTAACGAATCAGGTATATATGTAGATTGTACGTTCGGGGGTGGAGGTCACTCACGTGAAATATTAAGTCGTTTGGATCAAAATGGAAAATTATTTTCATTTGATCAAGATGTGGATGCGGTTCGCAATAAAATTGATGATAATCGATTTGAGTTAGTTGAGCAAAATTTTAGATTCTTGAAAAATAATTTAAGATTTCGTGGAATAAAACAAGTGGATGGTGTTTTGGGTGATTTGGGAGTTTCTTCTCATCAGTTTGATACGCCAGAACGTGGTTTTTCAACTCGCTTTGATGGAGAATTGGATATGCGAATGAATCAGAATGCAAAACTTTCTGCCAAAACAATTATTAATGAATACGAAGAAGAAGATCTTGCTCGTGTTTTTTATGATTTTGGAGAATTGCAAGGTTCGTATCGTTTGGCGAGAGAAGTTGTGAAAGCAAGAGCAGATAAACAAATTAATACAATTGATGAGTTGAAGCAAATTTTTTCATTCATTCCAAAAATGAAAGAAAATAAATTTTTCGCTCAAATGTTTCAGGCATTACGAATCGAAGCAAATGATGAAATGGCTGCATTGAAAGAGATGTTAACGCAATGTGGAGAAGTGATAAAACCAGGTGGTCGTTTGGTGATTATTTCGTATCATTCGTTAGAAGATCGTTTAACAAAACGCTACATGAAAAACGGAATGTTTGAAGGTGAACCTGAACGTGATGTTTTTGGAAATTGGTCGGCACCTTTCAAACCTTTACAATCAAAGGTGATTGTGCCAACGCAAGAAGAAATTAATGAAAATCCAAGAGCGCGTAGTGCGAAAATGCGTATTGCGGTTCGTAATGAGGATTAAGAAATAGGAATGGCAAAAAAGAAAAAAATATTACCAGAGAAAAAAACTTTTACAGGTTTGTTGAGAGGTGAGTTTTTAATCAAAACTGGCTCAGAACAAAACTGGAAGTTCATGTTGTATCTGGTAGGTTTGGCTTTTTTGAGTATTTCGAGTTCGCATTTAGTTGATCGTAAAGTGGTTCGAATCGCTGAATTACAAGATAAAGTAGAAGATTTAAAATCTCAATATACAGATAAGCATCGCGATTTGATGCGTATGCAATTAGAAACGGAAATTTTGGAGCGTACAGCAGTGTATGGTTTGAAAATTCCAGATAAACAACCTTATTATATAGTAGACAAAGTTTATGACGAAGTCAGCGAAAAATAAAAACAATATTGTCATCAAAGGATGGGTATTTGCCGGCGCGCTAGCGATTTGGGCCATCTTTATTATTGTTTTTATGTTTCGAATTAATATTGTAGAAGGGGTTGAATTAGAGCGTTTTGCTGAAAAGAATAATTTTAGATTAGATACCGTTACGGCGGAGCGTGGTAATTTATATGCTTCTAATGGCGCATTAATGGCTACAACTGTTACAAAACACAATGTTTATGTGGATTTGACGGTGATCAAAGATGAATTATTTAAAACAGAAATGCACAATCTTGCCGATTCTTTAGGTAAGATGTTTACAAAATCACCTTCTTATTTTTACGACAAATTTTCGACAGAACGTAAAAAGAAGAATCGCTACATGATGTTAGTAAAAGATTTGGATTATGAGCAATATCAACGCATCAAAAAATTTCCAATCTTCAACAAAGGTCAAAACAAAGGTGGATTTATTCATGAAACTGAGTCAAAACGAGAATTAATTGTTCAAGACATTGGTGTTCGTACAATTGGTTACGATGATCAACGCGGAAAAGTTGGGTTAGAAGGAGCTTATTCTGACTTATTAAGCGGTATTGAAGGTCGTCGTTGGGAGCAATTTATGGGACGTGGAAAATGGAAACCAATGAAAAGTTGGGAGCAAGAGCCCCAAGCGGGTTCATCAGTTTACACAACAATAGATGCCGATTTACAAATGGTTGCTTACGATGCTTTGTACAAACAACTTTCTGAATTTGAGGCGCAACACGGAAGTGTAGTCGTGATGGAAGTTCAGACAGGGAAAGTTCGTGCAATTGTGAATTTATCTCGTAAAAAAGATGGAACATATATAGACGATTATAATTATGCGGTTGGTGAAGCTGCAGAACCAGGATCTACTTTCAAAACAGTTTCGTTGCTTGCAGCAATGGATGATGGTTTTATTAATAAAAACTCGACAGTAGAAACGGGAGGTGGAAGTTATAAATTCTATGGTCGTACGATTACAGATACACACGGATACGGAACATTGACTGTAGATGGCGTGATGAAAAAATCGTCTAACATTGGTACAGCTAAAATTATAAATAAATATTACGGAGAAAATCCAAAAGCTTTCTTCAAAAAAATGGATAAATGGCATATGACTTCGCCTCTTGGAGTTGATATTCTTGGAGAAGGAAGTCCAATTATGCACCGTCCAGATAGTAAATCTTGGAGTAATATTACGTTACCTGTAATGGGTTATGGATATGGTTTACAGTTAACTCCAATTCAAATTGTGACTTTCTACAACGCAGTGGCAAATAATGGTAAAATGTTGAAACCATTATTTATGGATAAAATCACACGTAAAGGTGAACCTGATAAAATTTTCGAACCAGTTGTTTTGGTTGATCAATTAACTTCTTTGGAAAATGTAAAACAAATGCAAGAAATGCTTCGAGGAGCAGTAGAACAAGGAACGGGACGTATTATTAGTAATAGTAATTACGATATTGCTGGTAAAACAGGTACTGCTCGTGTTGATTATTGGAAGCGAGACGGTAAAGGAATGCAATATCGTGCATCATTCGCAGGATATTTTCCAGCAGAAAAACCAAAGTATTCTTGTATTGTTGTTGTGCACAAGCCAAATACAGCCAAAGGGTTTTATGGAGGTAGTGTAACTGCTCCGGTTTTTAAGAAAATTGCCGATTGGGTATATTCAAAAACTCCCATACCTTTGCCACGCGATTTAGTAAAAAAGAACGCGGTGAAAGAGTTTAAAAAAGGAGATGATATTAATGTTAGTAATTCTAAAAATATAGTGCCAAATGTGACTGGTCATACAGGATCTAAAGCAATTCCGGTATTAGAAAATTTAGGGTTAGATGTACAATATTCAGGGTTTGGAAAAGTAACAAATCAATCCATTCCTGCGGGAACAAGATTTAAGAAGGGTGAGACAATTTATTTAATGTTGGAAGGATGAGAAATTTAGTTGATGTATTATATAAAGTTTCCATCTCAGAAACGATTGGTTCAACAAAAGTTGAAGTCAATAATATTCAATTTGATTCAAGAAAAGTATCAAACGATGATGTTTTTGTTGCTGTAAATGGAGTTACAGTTGACGGTCATCAGTATATAGAAAAAGCGATTGGTTTAGGTGCTAAAGCAATTGTTTGCGAAGTTTTGCCAGAAAATTTAGTTGATGGAATAACGTATGTGAAAGTTGAAAATTCAACGATTGCATTAGGAATTTTAGCTTCTAACTTTTATGGAAATCCAACAAAAGATTTAAAACTTGTTGGAGTTACAGGTACGAATGGAAAAACAACAACGACAACTTTGTTGTACGAATTGTTTACAAAATTAGGTTATGCTTGTGCATTAATTTCGACGATTAAAATTGTGATTGATGGTGAAGTGATTCCGTCTACCCATACAACGCCAGATATTTTGACATTGAACAAAATGTTTCGCGAAGCGGTAGATAGAGGATGCGAATTTGCTTTTATGGAAGTTTCTTCGCACGGAATTCATCAAAATAGAATTGCTGGTTTGCATTTTGAAGTGGCTGGATTTACGAATATCACACACGATCATTTAGATTATCACAAAACGTTTGCAAATTATCTTGCAGCAAAAAAGAAATTCTTCGACGATTTGCCAAAAACGTCTACGGCAATTTCGAATGCAGATGATAAAAACGGAAAAGTAATGCTTCAGAATACAGTTGCTACGAAAAAATTGTATGCGCTAAAAACTGATGCAGATTTTAAAGGAAAAATTATTGAACACCAATTTGATGGAATGCAATTAGAATTCAATGGAAAAGAATTCTGGACATCATTAATTGGTCAATTCAATGCATATAATTTATTATTAGTTTTTGGTGTAGCGTCAATTTTAGGACAAGATGAATTAGAAGTTCTAAAAGCGTTGAGCACACTTGGAAATGTTGATGGTCGTTTTCAAACATTCAAAACAGAATCAGGAATTATCGTAATCGTAGATTATGCACATACGCCTGATGCGTTAGAAAATGTATTGGATACAATAGAAGGAATTCGTACCAAAAATGAAAAATTAATAACAGTTGTAGGTTGCGGTGGAGATCGTGATAAAACAAAACGTCCTGAAATGGCGGATATCGCGAGCGAAAAATCTAATCTTGCCATTTTTACATCAGATAATCCAAGAACAGAAGATCCAGAAGAAATTCTTCGTGAGATGGAAGTTGGTGTAAAAGCACAATTTTATAATCGCACCTTGAAGATTACAGATCGAAAAGAAGCTATAAAAACAGCACTTAAAATGGCCGAACCAAAAGATATTATTTTAATAGCGGGAAAAGGTCACGAGACGTATCAAGAAATTAACGGAGTAAGAACACATTTTTCTGATGTAGAAGTTGCATCAGAATTGAGTAAAATATTGAACAAATAAAGAATGTTATACTATTTATTTGATTATTTAGAAGGTATCCATTTTCCAGGAGCGCGTATGTTTCAATACACGTCTTTCCGCGCGGGAATGGCAATTTTATTGGCAATGTTCATCAGTTTGTTTTACGGAAAACGAATCATCAGTTATTTACGTAAAGAACAAATGGGCGAAATTGTTCGTGATTTAGGTTTAAAAGGACAAATCGAAAAAGCAGGAACGCCAACAATGGGTGGTTTAATCATCATTTTGGCGACATTAATTCCGACTTTACTTTTTGCGAGATTAGATAATATTTACATTATTATTTTGTTGGTTTCAACAATTTGGTTAGGTGTGATTGGTTTTTTAGACGATTACATCAAAGTTTTTAGAAAAAACAAAGAAGGTTTACAAGGTAAATTTAAAATTTTAGGACAAGTTGGTCTTGGAGTTGTAGTTGGATTAATGCTTTATTTCAGTCCAACAGTTACTGTAAAACATCAAGAAAATAGAGTAAAAACGCCTGTAGGAACAGAACAAACAGAATACAGCCGACAAATAAAATTTGGTTCAGAAGAAAAAACGTTAGAAACAACAATGCCTTTCGTGAAAGGAAATGAATTTAACTATTCTGATATTTTATTTTGGATGGATGCGCAAGATCGACCAACATGGGCGGTTGCAGCGATTTTTATTTTTGCAGTAATTTTTATCATTACAGCAGTTTCGAATGGAGCAAATTTAACAGATGGAATCGACGGTTTAGCAGCAGGTAGTTCGGCTGTGATTATGGCGGCAATCTCGATGTTTGTTTTCGTTTCCGGAAATTTAATATTCGCCGATTATTTGAACATTATGTTTATTCCGCGTTCAGAAGAAGTCTTGATTTTCTGTGGAGCTTTCCTTGGAGGTTTGATAGGATTTATTTGGTATAATACCTATCCAGCTCAAGTGTTCATGGGAGATACAGGAAGTTTAACAATCGGAGGAATTATTGCTGTTTTAGCAATTATCGTTCGTAAAGAATTATTATTACCAATTTTGTGTGGAATATTTTTCGCAGAAAGTTTATCAGTAATGTTACAGGTGTCTTATTTCAAGTACACGAAAAAGAAATTTGGTGAAGGTCGTAGAATCTTTTTGATGTCTCCTCTACATCACCATTTTCAGAAGTTAGGTTATCACGAAAGTAAAATCGTGGTGCGTGCAATTATCATCGGAATCATTTTAGCGGTAATTAGTATTATTACCTTAAAGATTAGATAAAAAATGAAAAGATTTGTCGTTTTAGGAGGAGGAGAAAGTGGCGTAGGAACAGCTATTCTAGCGAAGAAAGAAAACTTTGATGTTTTTCTTTCGGACATGGGACAAATAAAAGACAAGTATAAACAACTTTTGGAGGAGCACGGAATTGCTTATGAAGAAGGTCAGCACACAGAAGAATTAATTCTGAATGCCGATGAAGTAATGAAAAGTCCAGGTATTCCAAAAAAATCAGCGCTAATTCAGAAATTAGAAGCGAAAGGAATTTCAATTATTTCTGAAATTGAATTTGCGTCTCGTTATACAGATGCAAAAATTATTGCGATTACAGGATCTAATGGAAAAACAACAACAACAAGTTTGATGTTCCATATCCTAAAGCAAGCTGGATTAAATGTAGGATTAGGTGGCAACATCGGAAAAAGTTTTGCAAAATCTGTAGCTGAAGATAACTTCGATTATTATGTACTAGAAGTAAGTAGTTTTCAGTTAGATGATATCAAAATAGATTTCAAACCGTATGTTGCAATTTTACTGAACATTACACCAGATCATTTAGACCAATACAATTATCAGTTTGATTTGTATGCAAAGGCTAAATTCAGAATTACTGAAAACCAAGATGAAAACGATTATTTTATCTACAATTTGGATGATCCAAAAACAATGGAGATGATTGATAAGATTGATATTCGAGCTCATCGCAAACCGTTCACAATGATGGATGCAACAAATGAAGCATACGCAAACAATGAATTGTTCCGTGTGAACGATTCGAATGGTGATTTTACAATGTTAGTGAATGATTTAGGATTAATTGGTAAACACAATGTTTCTAATTCATTGGCTGCGGCTGTAGCTGCAAAAATTATTGATATCAATAATGAGGAACTAAAAAAGAGTTTGTCTGATTTTAAATCGGTTGAACATCGTTTAGAGCCTGTTTTGACAATTGGAGGAATAGATTTTATCAACGATTCTAAAGCAACAAATGTGAATGCAACATATTTTGCTTTGGAAAGTATGACGAAACCAGTTGTTTGGATTGTTGGAGGAACTGATAAAGGAAACGATTACAACGAAGTTTTACCTTTCGTGAAAAAGAAAGTGAAAGCAATTGTTTGTTTAGGTGTTGATAACGCAAAAATTGTTGATTTTTTCAGTCCATATATCGATACAATTGTTGAAACAAATACAATGAAAGATTGTGTAGAACAATCATATAAATTAGCAACAAAAGGAGAAACGGTTCTTCTGTCACCAGCTTGTGCAAGTTTCGATTTGTTCAAAGGTTACGAAGATCGTGGAGATCAATTTAAAGAAAACGTACGCAAATTATAATAACATAACCAACCAATGTCTAACATCGTACAAAAATATTTTAAAGGCGATAAACCGCTTTGGGCTTTCATTTTATTGTTAGCACTATTTTCGTTCTTACCTGTTTATTCTGCAAGTTCTAACTTGGTGTATACGGTAGGATCGGGAACTATTTTTGGGCATTTAGGTAAGCACGCTGTGATTTTATTAATTGGTTTATTTATCATTTATGGATTACAACGTATTGATTATCGTTGGTTTGGTTTGTTTGCTTTAACAGCGGTTGTTATACTTTCTGGAGTTTTGGCAATAACACTCGTACAAGGACAAACCATTGGAGGTGCAAATGCTGCGCGTTGGTTAACTATTCCAGGGACTGGAATTGGTATTCAGCCTTCGATGATTGCTTCGCAAGCGTTGTTGATTTATATAGCTCGTTATTTAACAAAAAATAGAGACAAAGAATATACATGGAAAAATACAGCAGTTCCATTATTCTTACCAATTATTGTAATTGTAGGATTAATCTTTCCTTCTAATGGTTCAACAGCGTTGATGTTAGCTGGAATGTGCGGAATATTGTTGATTATTGGTGGATTTCCATTCAAATATTTATTTACAATTGCCGGAGTAGGTTTAATACTCGGTGGCGGATTCGTGTGGATGGCTTTATCTCGACCAGATTTAGTAACAAATTCTCGTGTGCACACATGGATGTCACGTATCGAGAAATTTAATGACGATTCTGGATTAGAAAGTTATCAAGTTTTACACGCAAAAGCTGCAATTGCGAGAGGATTGAATGAAATGGCTGGACCAGGAAAAAGTGTTTTCAAACAAACTTTACCGCAGTCATCATCCGATTTTATCTTCGCGATTATTGTTGAAGAATATGGTGCAATTGGTGCAATTCTATTAATCGGAATTTTCCTTCTGATTTTAATACGGATTTGTATCATCGCATCTAAAATTCATACCGTTTTTGGTACGCTACTTGTATTTGCAGTGGGCTTACCAATTATTATACAAGCGATGGTAAACATGGCGGTAGCGGTTAATTTAATTCCTGTAACAGGGCAACCATTGCCAATGATTAGTTACGGAGGAACATCCATTTGGATGACATGTATTTCGTTCGGAATAATTTTGAGTGTAAGTACTCAGATTAAATCGCAAGAAGAATTAGAACAAGATAGAAAAGTATTAAGTGAAGAATACATCGAAGACATCGCCTAAAGTTTTAATAAGCGGCGGAGGAACAGGTGGACATATTTATCCAGCCATTGCAATTGCAGACGAAATAAAACGTCGTTTGCCAGATGCACAAATTTTGTTCGTTGGAGCAGAAGGAAGAATGGAAATGGAAAAAGTGCCAAAAGTTGGGTATGACATAAAAGGTTTACCAATTTCTGGATTTGATAGAAGTAACATGAAAGCGAATTTAAAGTTCCCTTTCAAATTGATAAAAAGTTTAAATCTTGCAAAGAAAATCTACAAAGATTTTCAGCCAGATTTAGCTGTTGGTACAGGAGGTTATGCAAGTGGACCAATGTTGTGGGTAGCGGGAAGTAAAAATGTTCCGATTTTATTACAAGAACAGAATTCGTTTCCAGGAGTTACCAACAAAATTTTGAAAAATAAAGCTAGTGCTATTTGTACAGCTTACGAAGGAATTTCTCAGTTTCCGCAAGAAAAAGTGCATTACACAGGAAATCCTATTCGTGCCGAAATTTTTCAAAATTTACCTTCAAAAGCAGAAGCAATTTCAGCTTTTGGATTAGATCCAGAAAAACCAACTATTTTATCAGTTGGTGGTTCACAAGGATCAAGAGCAATGAACAATGCTTGGTTAGAAAACCTTGACGAATTTGTTGCAAGTGGCGTTCAATTGATTTGGCAAACAGGAAAGTTAGATTATCAAAAAATCAAAAATTTGGTTGGCGATAAATA
This sequence comes from Empedobacter sp. R132-2, assembly GCF_030324375.1. Taxonomy (NCBI): domain Bacteria; kingdom Pseudomonadati; phylum Bacteroidota; class Flavobacteriia; order Flavobacteriales; family Weeksellaceae; genus Empedobacter; species Empedobacter sp. R132-2. Next base: position 319,415 of record NZ_JACAGG010000001.1, on the reverse strand, counting down.
TCCAACGATTCATGTAACCGAATTTATTTTCAACATGAAAGATGCTTATGCAGCTTCGGATATGATTGTTTCTCGTGCAGGAGCAATGGCGATTTCGGAATTGTGTATTGTAGGAAAAGCAACTATTTTGCTTCCATTGCCAACAGCGGCAGAAGATCATCAAACCAAAAATGCACAAGCATTGGTTGAAAAGGATGCAGCGATCATGGTGAAAGATGCAGATGCAAAACAAATTTTAGTCAAAGAAGTAATTGCTTTGGCGAATAATGAAGAATTAAAAAATAAATTATCTCAAAACATTAAGCAATTAGGGAAACCGTACGCAACAAAAAAGATTGTAGATATATTATTGAATTTATTATAATGAATATTTTAGATAAAACATATTATTATTTCATCGGTGCAGGAGGAATCGGAATGAGTGCTTTGGAACGTTTCTTCAAGTCAATCGGAAAAGAAGTTGTAGGTTATGACAAAACACAAACCGAGTTAACAACTGAATTGATTGCTGAAGGAATTGATATTCATTTTGAAGATAACATCGAGTTAATTCCAGCAGGAATTAATCCAAAAAATACGTTGGTAATTTATACGCCAGCAGTACCAAAAGATCATTCAGAACTAAATTATTTTTTAGTGAATGATTTTAAAGTCATGAAACGTTCAGAAGTGTTAGGTGAAATTACCAAACATACATACAATATTGGTGTTGCGGGAACACATGGAAAAACAACGACTTCATCTATTTTAGGACATATCCTAAAAGTTGCGAATGTAGAATGTACAGCTTTTTTAGGTGGTATTGCAGAAAATTACGATTCGAATATCATCTTAAATGGATCTAAATATACAGTTGCAGAAGCCGATGAGTTTGACCGTTCTTTCTTACGTCTTTCTCCAAAATTAGCGATTATCACAAGTGATGATGCAGATCATTTGGATATTTATGGTGAGCGTGATGAAGTGAAAAAATCGTTTCAAGAATTTGCGGCAATTGTGGAAGAAAAATTATTTGTTCACAAAGGTTTGCCTTTCGAAGGAGCTTTTACGTATGGAGTAGATTTGGACGCAGATTATGATGGACACAATGTAAGAATTATTGATGGACATTATGTGTTTGATGTAAAAACGCCAAACGGTTCATTGACAGACGTTGGAATTTTATTACCAGGCCATCACAATATGGAAAATGCGGTTGCGGCTTTGGCTGTTGCAGATTATATGGGTGTTCCTCATGATAAAATTAAAGAAGCTTTATCAACTTTTGTTGGAGTTAAAAGACGTTTTAATCGTTTCGAAGCAAATGGAAAAATTTACATCGACGATTATGCACATCATCCAACAGAATTGAATGCAGCAATTCGTTCAGTTCGTGAACTTTATCCGGGTAAAAAAGTGTTGGGAGTATTTCAGCCTCACTTATTTACACGTACAAGAGATTTCGCAGAAGAGTTTGGACAAAGTTTATCGCAGTTAGATAGTTTGATTTTATTAGACATTTATCCTGCCAGAGAGTTACCAATCGAAGGAATTACTTCAAATTGGTTGCTAGAAAAGGTGAATTTAAATGAAAAAATAGTATCTTCATTAGAAGATAGTTTAGCAAACATCAAAAAACAAGATTTTGATGTATTATTGACTGTTGGAGCAGGAAATATTGATACAATTGTTAAACCAATAAAAGAGTGGTTAAGTGAAGCGTAAATTGAAAATCATAAAAGTGATTTTTGGAGTTGCCTTGCTAATCGGTTTGATTAGTTTTACGGTAATTAAGAATGCTTCGCGTACTGTGAAAAAAATTGACGTGGCGTTTGTTCAGCCAGTTGATAATTATTTTATTAATGATGAATCGATAAGAGAAATTATCAACAAAGATGGAAAAGACATTCTGAAACAATCTCTACGAGAGGTGAATGTAAAAGAAATCGAACAAAAAGTAAGTGAGAGTCCTTTTGTGGATTCTGTACAAGTCAGTAAAGATATCAACGGACATTTACGACTTGACATAAAAGCAAACTCAGCAGTAGCAAGAATAAAGACGCTGAAAAATGAATTTTATTTGACAACAAAAGGCGGAAAAATGCCTTTATCTAAATTAAATTCAGCGGATGTAATTTTAGTTTCTGGTGATGTAAAACCGAATGAATATGAAGATTTGAGTAAATTTGTTCAAGCTTTGAAAGCTGACGATTTATTAAAAAATCACATCATAGCCATTCAAAAAGTGGGACAACGTTCTTTTAATTTAATTGTAAACACAGGAAACTATTATATAGAATTAGGAACTTTAAACAACTTTGAACAGAAGTTACATAATCTAAAATTATTCTATAATCAATACATTGATTTTATAGGAACTGAAGATTATGAAAAATTGAGCTTGAAATTTGTAAACCAAGTTGTAGCAACCAAACGAATAAAAAATGGAGAACAATAGTAAGATTGCAGTTGGCTTAGACATAGGGACTACAAAGATTGTAGCGCTTGTCGGACGAAAAAATGAGAACGGAAAAATCGAAATTCTTGGACACGGACAAGCAAAAAGCTTAGGTGTACACAGAGGTGTTGTAAATAATATTACACAAACCATTAACTCGATAAAAGAGGCAATTGATAAGGCTGAAAGATCATCTGGTGTCAAAATTACTGATGTTACTGTTGGTATTGCCGGACAACATATTCGTAGTTTACAACATAGCGATTACATTACTCGTACCAATTCAGAAGACGTGATTGATGATAATGATTTAAAGTTATTAACAAATCAAGTTTACAAATTGGTCATGTTACCTGGAGAAGAAATTATCCATGTTCTTCCTCAAGAATTTAAGGTTGATAACGAAGGTGAAATCCGCGAACCAATCGGTATGTACGGAAGCCGTTTAGAGGCTAATTTCCATGTGGTTGTAGGACAAGTTTCATCCATCCGAAATATTGCACGTTGTGTAAAAGCTGCTGGTTTACGTTTGGCAAGTATTACTTTAGAACCAATTGCATCATCTAGTGCTGCGCTTAGCGAAGAAGAGAAAGAAGCTGGTGTTGCATTGATTGATATAGGTGGTGGAACAACGGATATTGCAATTTTTAAGGATAATATTATTCGTCACACATCTGTTATTCCGTTTGGAGGAAATGTGATTACAGAAGACATTAAAGTTGGATGTTCTATTATTGGAAAGCAAGCCGAAGCTTTAAAAGAAAAATTTGGTTCTGCTTGGCCAGGAGAAAATAAAGAAACTGAAATTGTATCGATTCCTGGTTTAAAAGGACGCGAAGCAAAAGAAATATCATTAAAAAGATTGTCACAAATTATTCATGCACGTGTGCAGGAAATTTTGGAACAAGTATATTTGGAATTGAAAAACTACGGTTGCGAAGATCAAAACAAAAAATTGATTGCAGGAATCGTTTTAACAGGTGGTGGATCTAAATTGAAACACATTCGTCAACTTACAGAATATGTAACAGGAATGGATGTAAGAATTGGATACTCTAACGAACATATTGTTGGTGCAAAAGCTGAGGAAATTAGCGGACCAGAATATGCAACATCTGTTGGATTATTAATGAAAGGTTTAGAAGAAATAGCGGCGAATTATCAGCACGAAATTTATGAAAAACCAGTTATTAATAATTTAAATAACCAAGAAGAATTAGAAATTGGAATTCAACCAACACAACAAACTAAGACTGTGAAAGCTGAAATTGTTGTTGAGGAAGAAATTATCCAAAAACCAAAAAGAGAAGAAGTAGTAGACGAATTCTTGGATCAAGAAATTGGTGAAAAGAAAGAAGCTAAATCTAAACCAGAAAAGAAAAATTTCTTTTCGAAATGGACGGATAAATTTATCCAAATGATCAACGAAACTGAATAATAAGAATAAACTAGAATAAATTACGAATCAATTTAATAAGAAGAATATGAGTGATATGTTAACAGGAGATATTGTGTTCAACTTACCAAAGAGCCGATCTCAAGCTATCAAAGTAATCGGAGTAGGTGGTGGAGGTAGTAATGCCGTAAACTACATGTTTGAACAAGGAATTGCAGGTGTAGAATTTGTAATTTGTAATACGGACTCTCAAGCATTAGCAAATAGTCCAGTACCAACAAGAATTCAATTAGGACAAGCAATAACAGAAGGTTTAGGAGCTGGAGCAAATCCTGAGGTAGGAGAGCAATCTGCTATCGAAAGTATGGATGATGTAAAAGCTGTTTTAGACGAGGGTACTAAAATGGTATTTATTACTGCCGGAATGGGTGGTGGTACAGGAACCGGAGCAGCACCAGTAATTGCTGGTATTGCAAAAGAAATGGATATCTTAACAGTTGGGATTGTTACAGCGCCATTCTTTTTCGAAGGAAGAATGAGGTTGGAACAAGCCGAAAAAGGTATCGAAAAATTAAGACAAAATGTCGATTCATTAATTGTTATCAACAATGATAAATTACGTGAATTATACGGAAACTTAGGTTTCAAAAATGGTTTCTCGAAAGCTGATGAGGTTTTAACAACAGCAGCTAAAGGAATTGCAGAAGTTATTACTCAACACTATGCAATGAACATCGATTTACGTGATGCGCGTACAGTACTTAAAAATTCTGGTACAGCAATCATGGGATCTGCGCAAGGTTCTGGTGAAAACAAAGCGAAAGACGCAATTTCTTCTGCTTTAGATTCTCCATTGTTAAACAACAACAAAATTACGGGTGCACGTAACGTATTGTTATTGATTTTGTCTGGTAATAACGAAATTACAATGGATGAAATCGGTATCATCAATGATTACATTCAACAAGAAGCTGGTAATAGTGCAAATATTATCATGGGTATTGGTGAAGACTTAGATTTAGGAGATTCTATCTCTGTAACTGTTGTAGCAACTGGTTTTCCTACAGAAGATCAGGCGTATACAGGAAAAGAGGAACAAAAAATTGTACATACATTAGAGGAAGAACAACCAATTAATAAAACGTTATCAGTTGAGCAACCTTTTGTGAATCGTGTAAAACCAATGACGTTAGATTTTGGTCGTTCTAATGCTTCTCAGCAAGCACCACAAACGCCTCAACAAAATCAAACGCCAGAGGCTCCTCAAAATAATTATCGTCAAGCAGATATTAACCAAAGTTTTCAACAACAAACTTATCACAATACGCCAGAAGAATCTTTCGAAGAAAATAATTCTCCAAAGCGTTATGTTTTAGATGATATTGATGATGAGCCAGTGCAAGAGAGACGTTCTTATGATGATTTCGAACCACGTTTGAAATCAGATTTTAATCGTCCGCAAGAACCAACGAATAATGTAAATAATAATCAAACATATAATTCATATTCTAATCCTGTAGCTTCAGAACAGTCAAATTATCCTCAAAATAATTATGCTGGATATCAAGCTCCAAAGAACGAAGGATATGGAAATGTAGAGCCAGTTCAATCTAATGTAGCTCATTCTGTTGCTCCACAAGCTGAAGAAGTACAAGTTGCTATAGATCCATTTAGTCAACCAATTGAGCAATCAAATGATCCTGAATTGAATAGTATGATTGAAGAAAGAAGAAATCGTTTGAAACAATTTAATTTTAAATTCAACAACACGATGACAAATTCTCAAGTAGACGAATACGAAGCAATTCCTGCTTATAAACGTCAAGGATTGAATTTATCTGATCGTAATGATAATCAATCTTCTGATTTTTCTGTAGGAACTAATCGTAACAACGAAACGCAAATTCGTCCAAACAATTTTCTACATGATAACGTAGATTAATAAACGATCACTCGTAAAAAATATTCTTATTATAGAAAAGGTTCATTGCTTTTGCGATGAGCCTTTTTTTGTCTTAAATTTGTAGTCTAAAAGCAAAACAAATGAATTTAGAAACTCAAATAATGGCACAGTTAAAAGAAGCGATGAAAGCTAAAAATACTGTTGCTTTAGAAGCTTTAAGAGCTGTAAAATCTGAATTATTATTAGCAAAAACATCAGGTGCTAACGGAGAATTATCAGAAGATCAAGAAATTGCTTTATTACAAAAATTAGTAAAACAACGTAAAGAAGCTGCTGAACAATTCGAAGCAAATGGACGTGCTGAATTAGCTGAAAAAGAATTGGCACAAGCAGAAGTTATTCAACAATTTTTACCTGCTCAATTATCAGACGAAGAATTAACAGCTGCAATTACAGAAATTGTTGCAGAGGTTGGCGCTACTTCTCCAAAAGATATGGGAAAAGTAATGGGAGCTGCTTCATCTAAATTAGCTGGTAAAGCGGAAGGAAAATTAATTTCAGCTAAAGTAAAAGATATTTTAGCTAGTTTATAATTGATTTTTAAATCTTTAAAAATTAAGAAAAGGTAAAGTTTATAACACTTTACCTTTTTTATTTCTTTATTAGATAAATTTCTTCAAATTATATAAAATTATTATTTATTGATAATCAATAGTATATCCGATTTAAATAAATAATTCCCAAAAAAATTAGGATTATAGTTTTATTTTAACATTAAATTAACAAATCGCTGTAAGCATCTAAATTCGCAAAGCACAAGAGATTTTAGAATTAAAAATCAATTGATTAGAATAATTCTAAATAAGAAGCTGTTTATACCCTTAAATTTGCAAAGTAAATCAGAAAAATCTAAAGGATGACGAAAAGCATTACAGCGTTTATAGCAATGTTAATGATTTTTCCAATAGCAAATGCTGATGGTAAAATTTTTAAGGATTCTGGTAATAATGACACAATTATTATGCCAGCTTCTGAGAAAAGATTTAGTAACGATATTGATAATGATACCATCAAAAAAGATACATTATCAGTTGAAGATGAAAAGTTGGTTGGAGAACTTATCGAGAATAGTGCTCGAAAAATCTCGACAGGAGTTGTTTCTTGGTATGGAGACAAATTCCACGGACGCAAGACAGCTAGTGGTGAAACGTATGACAAACACGAACTAACAGCTGCCCATAAGTCTTTACCATTTGGTACGAAAGTAAAAGTTACGAATATCAGAAATGGTAAATCTGTAGTTGTAGAAATCAACGACAGAGGTCCATACGCTAAATCTAGAGTTTTAGACTTAAGTCAAGCTGCATTCAGCGAAATTGGTCACACCAATACAGGAGTGATGCAAGTTGAATACGAAATTATCAAAAGCGAAGACAAGAAAGACTAAGATGTTCAGAAAAAATTAAAAGGTTTGAGAATTTATTCTCAAACCTTTTTTTATGCTCTTAAGTTTCGTGCAAAAAAAATCCTGACAAATGAATATCAGGATTTATAATTATATGATGTAAGAAAATCTTAATCTAAAATTTTAAGCACTTTAGTTGTACGGGCTCTTGATGCTTCAACTAATTCAGCTTGTGCTAAATCTTCACCGTAAGAAGGGATCATTTCTTTGATTGCTTCGTTCCAGTTGTTTTTCATCAAGTCTGGGAAACATTGTTTCATTAAGTTCAACATTGCACTAACAGATGTAGATGCTCCTGGAGAAGCTCCTAATAAGGCAGACATTGTTCCATCTTGAGATGTTACGATTTCTGTACCAAATTTTAAAACTCCTTTTCCATCTTGTTTTTCGATTACTTGAACACGTTGTCCTGCAGTTTGTTCGAACCAATCTTCTAGTTTAGCTTCAGGAAAATATTCTTGTAATTCTTCTACTTTTTTCGCTTTAGATAACATCACTTGTTCTACCAGGTATTTTGTTAAATCGATATTGTTTAATCCACAATTCATCAAAAATCCTACGTTTCCTAAGTTTACAGATTTGAATAAATCGCAATTAGATCCGTATTTTAAGAATTTTGTTGAGAATGTTGCAAATGGACCAAATAATAGAGATTGTTTTCCATCAATAACACGTGTATCTAAGTGAGGAACAGACATTGGTGGTGCACCAATTTTTGCTTTTCCATATACTTTTGCATGATGTTTTTTGATTACTTCTTCGTTTTGACAAATTAACCATTGTCCACCAACTGGGAAGCCACCAAATTTTTTCGATTCTGGAATTCCAGATTTTTGTAACAATAAAATTGCTCCTCCACCTGCACCAATAAATACGAAATCAGCATTAAGTGCTTTGTTATTTCCAGATTTTAAATCTTTTACTTTAACTGCCCATTTTCCGTTGCTAAGACGAGTTAAGTCTTTTACTTCGTGTTCAGTTTCTAACGTGATTTCTTTTTTGTCTTGTAAACCTTTGAAAATTTGACGCGTTAATTCACCAAAATTCACATCAGTTCCCAAGTTCATATGCGTTGCCGCAACTTTTTCATTACCTTTTCTACCGTCAACAATTAATGGAGCCCATTCTCTGATTTTAGAAACATCATCCGAATATTCCATATCCTTAAATAAAGGATGCTGAGATAATTTTTCGTAACGTTTTTTCAAGAAATTTACATCGTCATCGCCCCAAACAAAAGACATATGTGGAGTAGGACGTAAGAATTTTTCTGGAGAAGAAACGTAATTATTTTCGACTAAGTAAGACCAAAACTCTTTCGAAGTTTCAAATTGTTTTGCAATATTAATTGCTTTATCAATATTAACCACTCCATTTTTGTCCATTGGTGTATAATTCAATTCACAAAAAGCAGAGTGACCAGTACCTGCATTATTGAAAGCATCAGAGCTTTCAAATCCAATCTTATCTAATTTTTCGAAAACAGAAATCTTAATAGCCGGATTTATTTTTTTAAGAAGTATGCTTAAAGTAGCACTCATGATACCAGCACCAACTAACACTACCTCTTGAGGTTGTTTTTCCATTTCTCAAAAATATATTTACGTTGCAAAGGTATTAATAAATAGCCTTTTTTGCGAAATAATACGCAGAAAAAACAATGATTTTTTACATAAATTATTGTTTTGAGATAATTTGAATAGATTTTATTTTATAGAAAATTATTCAAACTCAGTTTTTCCAATACTTTCGATGTTGTCTGCTTGTGATAAATCTGCTTCAAAAGCTTTTTTGTTCACAATTGTAGTTTTTGAAATTTTATCGTGCCAACCATTTTCTCCTAAAAAAGTAAGAACATCAAATGGAATTATTCTACAAATACTTCTTGTAAAATAATCTTTCGTTGTAGGTGTAGAACCGTCAATCATCACAACTTTTGTTCCTGTAATAAATTTACCTAATGAACGTCCTTTGGTTAAAAACTCTGATAAAAAAATTAGTAAAACATAAAAAAAGGCTGTGATAACTCTATCAATCAAAGGATTTATATTTTCTAATTGATAAATAATGTCGCTTTCTGGATTAATGATCACAATAACAATTGCTATAAAACCGAAAAATAGCATCGTCAATAAAATGATTGATACATAATCTATAATAAAATTTAAAAAGCGCAATCCTTTGTTCGCTTTATGTTCGCCAACTTTGTAATCTTGGTACATAGTGTTTATGTGTTAATTTAGATGTAAATATATGATAAACACTAAATTTTTAAAATTATTTTATGCAGATAATTTAAGTCTAAATTTTATCCTCCATCCAACGTCTAAGATTAATGTAATTGGTATTTCTTCGCAACAAATTTTGATTGTCCGAATCTTTCAAAAAATCATCTAATTCTCTGAAAGCTTTTACTTTTTCATGTGGGTACAAATCATTCAATTCAATAAAAAATAAACTAATTTTTCGTGTAATAATATTACTATTTTTCATCTTTTTGCAGAATTGATGCGTTTTGTACGAATATGTATCCAATTCTTGATCATTCCCAGAATCATACAAATTCATCATAATCAAAACCAAGGTGTAAAAATGTAAATCTTCTTGAATTGACGCTTCACTATTGATTATTTTTTGACAATACTCGAACGAATTATCCCAATCTTTGTTTAAGAAATAATAGGCAGCAATTTTTAGATAAAGCACCAAAATATGATGATTATCGATTTTATGATGATGCGATTTAATTTCGCGTAAAATATCTTTAATCAAAAATGGACTAATATTTTCTTTCGGATTAATGAAAAAATAATTCAGTTTGCTATTAAATTTATTGATAAACCAAAGCGCTTCCACATTATCATTTTGAGGCAAAATCTCGTAAACAGATTCTAATTTATCAAACCAAAATTTAAATTCTTCAGAATTTTTTTTCAGGTATAAGATCTTTAATAAATAGCTATTTCCTTTAATAAACCAAACTGGATGACTAAGAATTCGTTCTTTTTTCTCGTAAAATAATTCAACCCATTTTTTCGAAAATTCATAGGCAGAGTGTAGGTTTTGCGTTAACATCGACAACCAAACATTTGCTTTGTAAAACCACAGTTTCTCTTTGAATTTTAATTTCTTAAAATCGATATTTTTTGTTTCCGAATCAAAGAAATTCTGAATTTTTTGAATTTCATCATCATCTTTTGCGTATCCATTCTCGAGCAAAATACTATACAATTTTAGCGATAAATTAGACAATTTACTTGCTTGTAAATTCTGTAAACTCAATTCCTCCGATTGTTCAATCAACTGATCTGCACGACCAGAAATACTTCGTGTAATGAATTGTGATTCGATAATTTTTTCGAGTTCTAAAATATCATAAGCAATGGCTTTTTCGTCAAAATCTAAGGCTTGAGTTTTGGCTTTGTCCAACATTTTTAGACTTTGTTTGTGTAAGCCTTTTTGATACAAAATCGTAGCAAAATCAAACTGTTCACGTATTTGCATACGCGAATTTTGTTGCGAAGGATTCATTCTCAAGCTAAACAAAATTTGTTTGTACAAATGCGCTTTTAGATTAGATAATTGTTGTTTCGTGGTAATTTTTTTCTTCAAAATAGCCGTTTCATCATATTCTTCCAACTTATCCAATGCTTCAAATAATAACAAAAATTTTGCATCTGCATTATTTTGCAGACGATTTACATAAAGTTTGAATTGACGTTTTTCGGAACGATTAAGTGACTTTATTAAACTAAATAGTGCGTCTTTGTTATGATTTGACATTGTAATTAAATTATATATAATGTATTGAAAATAAAATGATTATGATAAATATTTTAGCTTTAAGAATTGTAAAACACTTTTCAATTTGAAAATTTAAAGTTAGTACAATTTTAATTTTACATCACAATAACAAACAAAACTAATTGCAATGAGTGCTGAGAAGATTCAAATTTTTGATACGACACTGAGAGATGGAGAGCAAGTGCCGGGGTGTAAGTTAAACAAAAAACAGAAGTTAGAAATTGCGGCTCGATTGGACGAATTAGGCGTTGATATTATCGAGGCTGGTTTTCCAATTTCAAGTCCTGGAGATTTCGAAGCCGTAAATGCAATTTCAAAATTAGTGAAAAATGCCACAGTTTGTGGTTTAACTCGTGCAAACAAAAAAGATATAGAATCTGCAGCTAAAGCTTTACAATATGCCGTAAAACCAAGAATTCATACCGGAATTGGAACTTCGGATTCTCATATTATTCACAAATTTAATTCGAATCGTGAAGCGATTATCGAACGTGCAGTTGAAGCGGTTGCATATGCAAAAACATTTGTAGATGATGTTGAGTTTTATGCTGAAGATGCAGGAAGAACGGATAATGCTTTTCTTGCTCAAGTTTGTGAAGAAGTGATAAAAGCTGGTGCGACGGTTCTTAATATTCCAGACACAACGGGTTATTGTTTGCCTTTTGAGTATGGAAATAAAATTAAATATTTAAAAGATCATGTTCAAGGAATTGATAATGTGATTATTTCTTGCCACAATCATAACGATTTAGGTTTAGCGACAGCGAATGCAGTTGCAGGAGCTATAAATGGAGCACGCCAAATAGAATGTACAATTAATGGAATTGGTGAGCGTGCTGGTAATACGGCCTTGGAAGAAATCGTGATGATTTTTAGACAACACAAAGAATTGAATTTTTATACAGATATCAATGCTCAAATGTTAACAGAATTAAGTCAATTAACTTCTGAAACAATGGGAATGATGGTTCAACCAAACAAAGCAATTGTAGGATCGAATGCTTTTGCGCACAGTTCTGGAATTCATCAAGATGGTGTGATTAAAAACCGTGAAACATACGAAATTATCAATCCAGCAGATGTTGGAGTTAATGAATCCTCTATTATTTTGACAGCTCGTAGCGGGCGTTCGGCGTTAGCTTATCGTCTAAAAGATATCGGTTTCGATACATCTAAAAATGAATTAGATATTTTATATGAACAATTTTTAGAAATTGCAGATTTGAAGAAAGAAGTTGTTCGTGAAGATTTACTTGGATTAATGCATCAGTTTAATCAAACATCACAGAGAAAATTCGCATGAGAACATTATTCGATAAAGTGTGGGATGCCCATGTTGTCAGCCAAGTAGAAAATGGACCACAAGTGATTTATATTGATAAACATTTAATTCACGAAGTAACAAGTCCACAAGCTTTTGCAGAATTAGAAGCGAGAAATATTCCAATTTTTCGACCAAATCAAATTGTTGCAACTGCGGATCACAATGTACCAACGATTAATCAAGATAAGCCAGTTCGAGATCCATTATCAAAACAACAATTAGAGCAATTAGCGATTAATTGCGAAAAAAATAATATTACTTTTTATGGTTTAGGTCATCCGTATCAAGGAATTGTTCACATTATTGCGCCAGAATTGGGTGTTACGCAACCAGGAATGAGCATGGTTTGTGGCGATAGTCACACATCTACGCATGGAGCTTTTGGAGCAATTGCTTTCGGAATTGGAACAAGTCAAGTTGCACAGGTTTTTGCTAGTCAATGTTTGTTGATGAATAAACCAAAATCGATGCGAATTACAGTTAATGGAAAACTGAATCCAAATGTTCAACCAAAAGATGTGATTTTGTATATCATTTCTAAAGTTGGAACAAATGCAGGAACAGGTTTTTTCTGTGAATATGCAGGAGATGTTTTCGAGAATATGTCGATGGAAGGTCGAATGACAGTTTGTAATATGTCGATAGAAATGGGCGCTCGTGGCGGAATGATTGCACCAGATGAAACAACTTTTGCTTATTTAAAAGATAAACCATTTGCACCGAAAGGAGAAGATTGGGAGCAAAAAGTAGCATATTGGAAAACTTTACCAAGTGATGCTGATGCAATTTTTGATGAAGAAATAGAATTTGACGCTGCGGATATTTATCCAATGATTACGTTTGGTACGAATCCAGGAATGGGAATTTCGGTGAAAGACAGTATTCCTTCTAAAGATTCGTTAAGCGATAATGAAAAAGAATCGTTTGAAAAAGCGTTGAAATATATGGGATTCCAAGATAATCAATCAATCATCAATCATCCAATTGATTATGTGTTTATCGGAAGTTGTACAAATGCAAGAATCGAGGATTTGCGTGAAGTAGCAAATTATGTGAAAGGAAAACAGCGCAATGAAAATGTAACTGCGTGGATTGTTCCGGGATCGAAACAAGTAGAAAAGCAAGCGATAGAAGAAGGTTTGGACAAAATTTTTGAAGCCTCTGGATTCAGATTGCGCGAACCAGGTTGTTCGGCTTGTTTGGCGATGAACGACGATAAAGTTCCAGAAGGAAAATATTGTGTTTCGACTTCGAATAGAAATTTTGAAGGACGTCAAGGTCCAAATTCTCGTACATTATTAGCAAGTCCTTTGATTGCTGCTGCTGCTGCAATTCACGGAAAAATTGTTGATATCAATTAAAATTTACTCAAAATGGATTCAATCAATCAATTAAAATCATCGGCTGTTCCGATTAAAATAGAAAATATAGATACCGATCAAATTATTCCAGCTCGTTTTTTGAAAGCGATTAGTAGAGAAGGTTTTGGAGATAATTTATTCAGAGATTGGCGATTTAATCAAGATAATCAATCAATTGATAATTTCCCGCTGAATGATTCAAAATATGCTGGAAAAATATTAGTTGCAGGTAAAAATTTTGGTTGTGGAAGTAGCCGAGAACACGCTGCTTGGGCAATCAAAGATTACGGATTTGATGTGGTAATTAGTAGTTATTTTGCAGATATTTTCAAAGGAAATGCATTGAATAACGGAATTTTACCAATCGTTGTTTCAGATGAAATTTTAAATCAAATCTTTGAGATCATCGATCAAAATCCTTCAACAGAATTTGAAGTTAATTTAGAAAATCAAACCTTAAAAATTCAAGATCAAACCATCAACTTTGATGTTGATTCTTATAAAAAAATCTGTTTATTAAATGGATATGATGACATTGATTTTTTAATCAGTCAAAAAGATAAAATAGAAACTTACGAACAAAACCATAAATCTTTACAACATGAAAACGCATAAAATTGCAGTACTTTCTGGCGATGGAATAGGACCAGAAGTCGTTTCGGAAACAATAAAAGTTCTGAAAGTCGTTGAACAAATTTTTAAATATAATTTCGAATTTGAGGAAGCTTTGATTGGTGCAATTGCGATTGACGAAACGGGAAATCCTTTGCCTGATGCGACATTGCAATTATGTAAAGATGCAGATGCGGTTTTGTTTGGTTCTATTGGTGATCCAAAATATGACAATAATCCGAACGCTAAAGTTCGTCCCGAACAAGGTTTGTTAAAGCTAAGAAAGGAACTTGGTTTATTTGCAAATATCCGTCCAATCAAGGCTTACGAATCTTTGTTGGGGAAAAGTCCATTGAAACGTTCGCACATCGAAGGAACAGATATGGTTATTTTTCGTGAATTGATTAATGGAATTTATTTCGGAGAAAAATTTACAGCACAAGATGGTTCTCATGCGTATGATACGTGTTCGTACAACAGAAAAGACATTGAGCAAATTACACATTTAGCTTTTCAGGAAGCAATGAAGCGTCGCAAAAAAGTAACGTTGGTAGACAAGGCAAATGTGTTGGATACCTCTCGTTTATGGCGAAAAGTTGCGATGGATATTAGCCAAAAATATCCTGAAGTTGAATTAGATTTCTTGTTTGTTGATAACGCAGCGATGCAATTAATTATCAATCCAAAACAATTTGATGTGATTTTGACAGAGAATATGTTTGGTGATATTATTTCGGACGAAGGAAGTGTAATTGGAGGAAGTATAGGTTTGTTGCCTTCGGCTTCTATTGGTACAGAAAATGCATTGTTCGAGCCTATTCATGGTTCGTATCCACAAGCAAAAGGAAAAGGAATTGCAAATCCGATGGCTTCTATTTTGAGTGCCGCAATGATGTTGCGTTATTTGGGATTGGAAGAAGGAGCAAAAGCAATAGAAAATGCGGTGGGAAATGCGATTAATAATTTGATTGTAACTTCAGATTTAGATGAAACGAGCGATTATTCGACGTCTGTTGTAGCAAATTATATTGCGAAGATATTATTGAGCGATCATGATCATCATTCATATTTTAATTTTGAAAATGTATTGATGGGGAAATCGACGATTATATAGTTTTTATTATTTATGACTTAATGAAAAAGCCATTCAGAGTTCTGAATGGCTTTTTCTATTGTATATTTTTATGAGTTGATGATTACATCATTCCTGGCATTCCACCTCCCATTGGTGGCATAGCTGGCTCATCTTTTTTAATTTCTGTAACAACCGCCTCAGTAGTAATTAACATACCTGCAACAGAAGCAGCGTTTTCTAATGCAACACGAGCGACTTTAGTTGGATCAATAACTCCAGCCTCGATCATGTTTACATATTCGTCAGTTTTTGCATTGTATCCGAAATCTCCATTTCCTTCTTTTACTTTTGCAACAACTACAGAACCTTCACCACCAGCGTTGTGAACGATTTGGCGTAATGGTTCTTCAACTGCACGCGTTACTATTTTAACACCTGTAGCTTCGTCAGCATTTGTAGTATCGATTGTTAAGTTAGATAAAGCTCTAACAAAAGCAACACCACCACCAGCAACGATACCTTCTTCTACAGCAGCACGAGTTGCGTGTAAAGCATCATCAACACGGTCTTTAATTTCTTTCATTTCAACCTCTGAAGCAGCACCAACGTATAATACAGCAACACCTCCAGCTAATTTAGCTAAACGCTCTTGTAATTTTTCGCGGTCATAGTCAGAAGTAGTTGTTTCTACTTGTGCTTTAATTTGGTTAACACGAGATTTGATTTGCTCTGCATCACCAGCACCATTAACAATAGTTGTATTGTCTTTGTCGATAACTACTCTTTCAGCAGTACCTAACATTTCTAAAGTAGCAGTTTCTAACGTAATTCCTTGCTCTTCAGAAATAACTGTACCTCCTGTTAAGATTGCTATATCTTGTAACATCGCTTTTCTACGATCTCCAAATCCTGGTGCTTTAACAGCAGCAATTTTTAAAGAACCTCTTAAACGGTTCACTACTAAAGTAGCTAAAGCTTGACCTTCAACTTCTTCAGAAATAATTAAGAATGGACGTCCTGATTGAGCAACTGGTTCTAATAAAGGTAAGATTTCTTGTAAGTTAGAGATTTTTTTCTCACATAATAAGATGTAAGGATTCTCTAATTCAGCAATCATTTTATCTGCGTTTGTAACGAAGTAAGGAGATTGATATCCACGATCGAATTGCATTCCCTCTACAACGTCAACGTAAGTTTCTGTTCCTTTTGCTTCTTCAACAGTAATTACTCCTTCTTTTCCAACTTTAGAAAAAGCTTCTGCGATTAATGATCCAATAGTATCATCGTTATTTGCAGAGATAGAAGCAACTTGTTTAATTTTTTCTGATGAATCACCAACTTCTTGAGATTGCTCTCTTAAGTTAGCAACGATTCCAGAAACAGCTTTATCAATACCACGTTTTAAGTCCATTGGGTTCGCACCTGCAGCAACGTTTTTCAAACCTTCGCGAACGATAGCTTGAGCTAAAACTGTAGCAGTTGTAGTACCATCACCTGCAACGTCGTTTGTTTTAGAAGCAACTTCTTTTACCATTTGAGCACCTAAGTTTTCGATTGGATCTTCCAATTCGATTTCTTTTGCTACAGAAACTCCGTCTTTTGTTACATGTGGAGCACCGAAAGATTTTTCTAAAACTACGTTACGACCTTTTGGTCCTAATGTTACTTTAACTGCATTTGCTAATGCATCAACACCTCTTTTTAAAGCGTCTCTTGATTCAATGTCGAATTTAATATCTTTTGCCATTTTTTTTATAAGTTTTGTTGTCTTAAGTCTTAAGTCGAATATAATTAAAAATAAAAAAATAAGTTACTTTGTACTTAATACATTTTACTAATTACAACTAAATTTAGATGATTGCCAAAATATCAGCTTCACGCATGATTAAATAGTCCTTTCCTTCTAATTTTAATTCAGTTCCTGAATATTTTCCGTAAAGAACTTTGTCTCCAATTGCAACAGTTATTGGTTCATCTTTTTTACCATTACCAACTGCTACAACGATTCCTTCTTGAGGTTTCTCTTTTGCTGAATCTGGGATAATAATTCCTGATGCTGTTTTAGTTTCTGCAGGAGCAGGCTCAATAACCACTCGATCTGCTAATGGTTTAATGTTTAATTGTGACATATTTGTATTTTTATTTTAATAATTGATGGTTTTAAATAAACGAAAAACGTGCCAACACACAATTTCTGCCATTATGGATAAGTTAATTTCACTCCTTAAAACAAAAATGCCAAGTTGTATGACAACTTGGCATTTAAAGTGATTTTTATGAATAATTATTTTTTGATAATCACTTTTTTCGTGAATTGTTCGTTACCTGCTTCAACCGAAACAATGTAAACACCATTTGATAAACTAGATAAATTAACTTGTTGAGATTTCGAAGAATTCAATTTGTTTGAGTAAACTGTTCTTCCTGCTAAATCTGTCACCGTAATTTTACCTGTTGTAAATGAGTTTGTAAAATCTAAATTGATTATTCCATTTGAAGGATTTGGAGAAATCGTACCTAAATCTTTTCCTTTTATATCATTTGTAGTTAAAGAACTTTCTATAGAAAAATCAGTAGAGTTAACAGCTAAGAAAACGTTATCAATAGCTTTAATCATAATTCTCGCTTTATTAGTAATTCCTAATCCTGCAGGAACTGTGAATGTATAAGAACCGTTGTTCGGAACTGATTCAGCTAAAACATAATCAAATGTTTTTCCTCCATCAACCGATAATAAAATTTTTACATTTTGTGTGTCAATACCGTTTGCATTAGTTCCTGCAACATTCCAAGTAATTGTAGCAGTGTTATCTTGTTTCCAATTTTCTGCAATTGATTGCGAAGTCACTTTGAATGGACCAAAATTTAGAAAGTTTAACTGAACATTTTGTCGAGCGGTTAATCCAACTTCAGAATTATTGTCACGAACTGTTACAGAGAAATTCATTGTACGAGGAACTGAAGGAATGACTTCCCAATTGTTTTTATCGTAATTTGAAACGTTTGACAGATATAGATTTGTTTGAAATACTAATTCATTTGAAATAATTTTTTCTAAACGAGGAAAATAGCGAATTCCAACTTTTTGTGGAGAGAATGATCTGAAATTTGGGCCTTGAGAATTAGAGGAAATAGGAGGAAGTGATTTAATAGAAGTTTCAGAAACTTCAGGATTCATCTGCTCCCAAGAATATGTTAATTGATCATTATTTGAGTCAGTGGCTAATGTTTCTAAAGCAAATGCAGTTGAAATTGGAATGTTATATTTTGTTTTCAAGTTAGAAGCTATAATAGGTGCAGCATTAGTTGTTGTAACGAATTGTCCACAATTCACATAATTTAGCACTTTTGCCATTTCTTCTAAACTTTTTGTATGGAAATATGCATCACTTTGATTTTGTACGTTTGGTGAACAGATACCAGTGTAAGCCATAATTGTAGAACCACTTCCAGGTTCAACAGAACTGTTAAGTGTACGATTACAATTGTTGTTTTGTGTATGGTAGGCACCTAATTGATGACCAATTTCGTGGGCAGTATAATCAATATCAAAAGCATCCCCAATAGGAACTATTGTACCAGTCACTCCTCCTGCTTTTGCTCTATCATTACAAACTGCTGGCGTATTGGCTAATCCATTTGAATTATTATCATCATTCACTTGAAAAAATAAATGACCAATATCGTAGTTAGCAACTCCAATAACATTATTTGTAACAGTAATATTTTCCTCAAGATTGTAATTTGCTGCAGAATTAGAATTAATATTAGGGTCTTGGAAAGAATCAGAATCAATAAAAAATAATTGATCAGTATTTGGAATTAATTCTAAAAAAACACCAACATCATTTTTTAAAACGCCATTAATTCGTGTGAGTGATAAATTGACTGCAGCTAATATTGACGCTTTCTTTTGAGCTTCTGTACCAGATGATAAATTAGCTTGTTTGATTACAAAATCTGAATACTCAGTCGTTGTTGTAATGGCTAATCTAAATTTTCTTAAACTTCCATTTTGAGTTGCTGTTCGAGAAGATTGTTTAATAGTTTCAAAATTCAAATTATCTATCCCAAGAGCACTTTCAGAAGGTTCTGTAGCACATTTGAAAGAATTTGTATTAACTAAATCTTTTTTATCATACACAATATATGACGCTTTATTTTTGGTGTAAGCGTCTATTAACACTGTTTTATTGCCGTTTGAAACTAAACCATACAAACCAAATTGAGGAGATAAACTAAAATTGATTTTCTCTGTCAAATCATTTGTATTGTATCCAGAAAAAGATTTTATATCTGGGTATTTAGTTTGTAATTCAGGAGATAAATTTGAGGTTTCTACAATACGATATGTATTAAACTTTCCGTTTTCAGTTGGAAATTTTAATAAAAAATTTTGTTGATTCGTATTGTTTAAATAGTTGACCAAATTATCATAAGCTAAGTCTAATTTAACTGATTTAGTTGGTATATGCGCTCTTGTATTTAATTGCTCTTTAGAAATAGTTCCTTTCGCATTGGTAGTTTTCCAAAAGTTTTGTTGAGCAAATAAGTTTGTGCTAAATGCAAGACAAAAAAGTAAATATTTAGATATAGATTTTTCCATTTTTATTTAGTTTTTACTAAAATTTTCTTCACTGATTTAGGTACAATCATCATCAATAAATTTGAAGAGTCTTGTATTTGATTAATTCCTTTTATAGGTGTTAAATGTAAATTATAAATCTTTTCATTACCAGTAATAGATTCAATATTATATGAATTAATATGTTTGTGAGGAATCAAAATTATTTGATTTTGTTCATAATCGATAACGAAACGAGGTAATGATTTCTTGTAATCTTTTGGTAACGTAGCATACATGTTATTTAATTCAGTTTCATTTTTGAAGAAATGTGTTCCTGATAATTCATATTGCGCAGAAAAAGTTGTGAGCAATTGATAATTTTCTTTTGGAATTTTCTGATACACTTTTTGACCAACACAGCTTATAAAAGTAAGTAGGATGATTATAAATGAAACGAATGTTTTCATAATTTAGGTTTTGATAAATTTAAAGATTATATTAATCAATGAACAAAAAAAGCCTCACAATTTGTGAGGCTTGTATATTTTCTTATCAAAATTACTTCGCTGGTTGAGCTGGTAATTGATTTTGACTTGCTCCGTTTGCAGCAGGTTGCGTTGGTAAATTATTAGCCGGTGCCGTAACATTTGGCTTAATTGGTTTTATCGCATTTGGATTTTCATGCGAAGCACTTGCTCCAATAATCAATACGATTACAGCGATAAATAATCCCCAAGTTGTGTTGTCTAAGAATTTATTCGTTCTTTGAACTCCAAACATTTGGCTTCCTCCGCCACCTCCAAAAGTAGAAGATAATCCTCCTCCTTTAGGGTTTTGAGATAATACGATTAGTACTAATAATACACATAAAATCATGATAATAATCATGAAAAACTGAAATAGTCCCATTTTATTATTTAGAGTTTTTTAAATTTTCAATTTCTTTAATTCGATTTGCAAATAAACTATTTTTTTCTGGATATTTCAAAATTAATATCTTATAAGCTTTAATTGCCTTATCATATTTTTTTTGCTCAGTATAAATCTGAGCCAAAGTTTCGGTCATCAAATCCGAATATTCTTCCGTATTCTGAACGAAATTTGAAGGTGTGCTGACTGGTGTAATATCCGTTTTTTTCATCGGAACGATTTTCGGATTTTTTTCCAAAAAGTCATCAATCAACTTATATTTTATTTCTCTTTCTGCAGTTTCTTGCTCTTCCTCAATCTCTTGTTGAGTTTTTGATTGAGAAGGAACTTTCTTCAACCAATCCGAAAAAGAGAACGTCGAATCATCCGAATTATTTTCAATGATCTCTACTTTTTCTTCAACCATTTCAGGTTCAGATTCTTCAATTACTTCAGCATTTTCAGACAATCCTTCTACAATTTCTTTTTCCTGATTATCTTCAATTATTTCAATTACCTGCTGAGGTTCAGATTCAATAATTTCAATTCCAGAAGTTTGTTGAACAGCATTTTCGATATCATTCTCAGAAGTTAAATTTTCTTCTTTCGAATTATTTTCTACCACAACTTTATTCGTGATTTCAGCAACTTCGTTCAATTCTTCATCCGAAATAATATCAACAACATGATCCGTTCTCAATTCAGATTCTTCTGTATCATTTTCGATCATTCCGTCTACAATATCTTCATTGATTTCTTCTGAATTAGTTTCAGAAATAACTTCAATTTCTTTGTTTAATTCTTCTTCTATTATCTCATCAATAACTTCAATTGTTTCGTTATTGTTTTCGATGATTTCTGAAGTAGAATTTTCTAAAATAGGTTCAGAAATAAATTTGTTTTCAGCTAATTCTTCCATTATTTCTTCTTCCATTTCAGGAGAAATAGTTTCAGTTTTTGTTTGAATTTCTTTTTGAATTGGTTCTGAATTGATGTAATGATACAAATCGACACGATTGCTACTGTGAATTGAAGTTTTGTTCAAATAATCCTCAAAAGAAGGATGATTTTCCTTTTTTAAACCATAAAGTAATAAAGCGCGCAATGTGTAGAAATACGGATATTTTTCTACCTCTTTTTTAAGAAGTGGAATGTCCGATTTCTCAACTTCGTACGGATGTGCTACTAAATATTCAATTCTGGTCATTGCTCAAATATAAGGTTATTTTTTTACCAATCCATCGCAATAGACGCAAAAACTTGGTCGCGAATATCATCAATAATTAAAGGAACAATTGACGATTCTACAGCGCTTAACATTGCATTTCCGTCATATAATTGGAAAGCAGAAAATGTTCTGTCATAACTTTTTGATTCGTCTTTATTGTTGATGTATCGAACTTTTACATAAATCGTCAAACGGTTTTTTGCCGCAATATCATTTGATTGAATTGCTTCTGGAACAACATCGTATCCCGTAATTTCACCTTCGATAATTAAGTCAGAATTTTCATTCGAATTTAACTTTAACTTCGTTCTACTTCTAAAAATATCTTGAATCGCAATCGTTAAATCTTGACTCAAAGTAGGATTTTGTTGAGGTGCGTAATTCGGAAAAGTTGCCACATAAATTGTGTTCCAATCTGGTTGAATTGCTGCTCCCGAAAGTGAATATTTTATACATCCTGTTAAACTAAAAATAGCAAAAATACTAAGGACGAATAGTTTTATTTTGTTCATATTACAAATGATATTGTTTGATTTTTCGGTACAATGTTCGCTCAGAAATTCCCAATTCGTCAGCCGCCATTTTACGTTTTCCTTTGTGTTTTTCCAACGCCAATTTTATCATTTCCTTTTCATTATCTTGCAACGAAAGAGATTCTGGTTCTTCGATTGGACTTACATCATATACATCGTTCGAATAATCGTATTGCGATTGTTGATAATTTGGTGTAATTGGAGCAGATTTCGTTGGAACCAAATTATATTGACTTGGCACAAAATCTTCTTCTGGTTCGTTTTGATCTTGATAAACGCGCTGAATCAATTCTTGTGTATTGCCATTAAAATCTTCAACATCTTTGTGTTTGATTAAATCTAATGTTAAAGCACGTAAATCGTTCAAATCTTTTTTCATGTCCAATAAAACTTTGAACAATAATTCACGTTCCATAAAATCAGAAGAACTTCCATCTTTCGATTTATTTGTTACCGTCAACATTGTTGAATTATTGGGTAATAATTCCATGATTTTTTCTAACGAAATCACACGGTCTTTTTCCACAACAGAAACTTGTTCAGCAAAATTTCTTAATTGACGCACATTTCCCGGCCAAGGATAATTCGCAATATAATTTTGGGCTTCTGGAGAAAGCTCAATATGCGGCATTCTGTATTTATTTGCAAAATCTGAAGCAAATTTTCGGAACAATAAATTAATATCTTCCTTACGCTCGCGCAAAGCAGGAATATCAATTTGAACTGTATTTAATCGATAATATAAATCTTCACGAAATTTACCTTTTTCAACAGCTTCTTTCAATTTTACATTCGTTGCAGCAACAACACGAACATTTGTTTTTTGAAGTTCCGAAGAACCAACTTTCATAAATTCACCCGACTCTAAAATACGCAATAAACGCACTTGTGTAGCTAAAGGCAATTCACCAACTTCATCTAAGAAAATAGTTCCACCATCTGCTACTTCAAAATAACCTTTACGTGTTTGTGTAGCGCCTGTAAAAGCACCTTTTTCGTGTCCAAATAATTCAGAATCGATTGTTCCTTCTGGAATCGCACCACAGTTCACTGCAATATAATTGTTGTGTTTGCGTGCAGATTGATTGTGAATAATTTTCGGAATAAATTCTTTACCTACACCACTTTCTCCGATAACAAGAACAGAAATGTCTGTAGGTGCAACCTGAATCGCCTTTTCTAAAGCACGATTCAAGGCTATATTATTTCCAATGATTCCAAAACGTTGTTTGATAGTTTGTAAAGAATCCATTTTTTTATTTTTTAGGTTTTTGAAAAATGATCTATCAAATTTCAATTATTGTCTTATTAAAACCGTCATTTCGAGTAAAATTCTTTAGAATTTTGTATCGAGAAAAAGGTTTTAAACTATTAAAATTCTATTCTCGATACAATTTTTAATCATTTCATTTATAAAAATCACTCGAATTGACGAATTTTATTTTTAGTATACAATTGACGGATTGATTGTTTATCCTTCTATCATTTCACCAATCAAAGTAGCCGTTGTACAGCTATTTGCTTTTACGTTTACAAAATCTCCTATTTTAGTTCCTTCTACTTTAGGGAAAACTAAAACCGCGTTTTGTGTATTACGTCCGTACCAGAAATTTTCGTCACGTTTAGAGTTTCCTTCAATCAAAACTTCATGAGTTTTTCCAACATAACTATTCATACGCTCTGCAGAGTGTTTTTGTTGCATTTCGATGATTTCTTGTAAACGACGTTTTTTATCTTCTGGTAAAACATCATCAGGCATTTTTTTGTGCGCTGGCGTTCCTGGACGCTCAGAATAAGCGAACATATAACCGAAATCATATTTCACATATTCCATTAACGATAATGTATCTTGATGTTCTTCTTCTGTTTCGCCACAGAAACCTGCAATCATATCGTGAGATAAAGCACAATCTGGAACGATACGTCGAATTTTATCAATCAATTCGAAATATTCTTCACGAGTATGTTGACGATTCATACGTGCTAAGACAGTAGTAGAACCCGATTGAACAGGTAAGTGAATGTATTTACAAATATTTTTGTGTTTCGCCATCATTTGCAATACGCCTTCTTCCATATCTTGTGGATTAGAAGTTGAAAAACGTAAACGAATGTTAGGAAACTGCGTAGCAACCATGTCTAATAATTGAGCAAAATCTACAGCAGTCGCTTTCTGAATATCAGTTGCATTTTTGAAATCTTTTTTTGGTCCTCCACCATACCATAAATATGAATCGACATTTTGACCTAAAAGTGTAATTTCTTTGTAACCAGATTCTGCTAATTCTTTACATTCATTCAAGATTGAGTGAGGATCACGAGAACGCTCACGACCACGCGTAAAAGGAACAACACAGAATGTACACATGTTATCACAGCCACGAGTAATCGTAACAAAGGCTGTAACGCCATTTCCACCTAAACGAACAGGAGAAATTTCGGCATATGTTTCTTCTTTTGATAATTGTACGTTTACCGCATCACGACCATCTTCTACATCGTTGATTAAGTTTGGTAAATCGCGGTAAGCATCTGGTCCTACAACGATATCTACTAAATGTTCTTCTTCTAAGAATTTATGTTTCAAACGTTCCGCCATACAACCTAAAACTCCAATTTTAAGACTTGGATTTTGTTTTTTGATTGCGTTTAAAGTTCCTAAACGTTTACGAACTGTTTGTTCCGCTTTTTCACGAATAGAACAAGTGTTTAAAAGAATTAAATCTGCTTCGTCAACTTTTTGAGTGGTTTGATAACCTTCGTTATTTAGAATAGATGCAACAATTTCACTATCCGAGAAATTCATTTGACATCCGTAACTTTCTAAGAATAATTTCTTTGTTGCATTACGAGTAGGAGCAGTCATCAAAGCCTCTCCTTGTCTTGCTTCATCTATATGTTTTTCTTCTGTATGCATTCTAAAATGGATATTTTATCGTGCAAAAATAATAAATCTATGTGACATATTGGCAGTAAAATTTTCTTTTGCATTTTATTAACATTTTGTAGATTTGAGGAAATCTAAAAAAATATAAAACTATGGATGATAGAATTAGACAAAGAATAGAAGAAATTAAACAACGAGGAGTAAATATAAACGTTGGC
The DNA here is from genome assembly GCF_030324375.1 of Empedobacter sp. R132-2. Classification (NCBI taxonomy): domain Bacteria; kingdom Pseudomonadati; phylum Bacteroidota; class Flavobacteriia; order Flavobacteriales; family Weeksellaceae; genus Empedobacter; species Empedobacter sp. R132-2. Next base: position 293,696 of record NZ_JACAGG010000001.1, on the reverse strand, counting down.
GATATTTTTTCAAAATCATGGGAAATTTTTTCAGGAATCGCTTTATATGCAATTCTTGCAATTGTAATAACATTCGCAATTAGTTTCATGATTAATTTCTTCTTAGGATTAATCATTTCAGCACCAACTATGGTTATTAATGATCCATCTGATTTAAATGAAGTGTTTGCAGAAGCATCATCTCCTTTAGCGTGGGTGAGTAATATTGTTAGTATTGTAGTTGCAGCAGCTTTAGCACCGATTACAGTAAGTATTTTGACAATGGCTAAAAAATTTAATAAACATCAAAATCCTGATTTTTCAGATTTGTTTGTTCATTATAAAGATGGAAAATTTGGTGTGATTTTTACAACATATTTAGCTGTTCAATTTTTAGGATTCATAGGTATTTTATTATGTATTGTACCTGGATTTATTTTCTATGTTACATCAATACTAGCAATTCCTTTTGTATTGTTTACAAGTTTTACTACAACGGAAGCTATAAAATCAAGTGTAAGTATTTTATTTAAAAACTTCGGATCAGCATTTGTTTTTTGTTTGGCTTGTTTTGGAGTTGCAATTTTAGGCGTACTTGCTTGTGGAGTTGGATTATTAGTAGCAATGCCTCTAATTTATATTGCTACATATGTTTTATATGAAACAGTTATAGGAACAGAAGACAATGAACAATCAGAAATAGACCAAATAGGAACAGATATTTACAAGGATAATCCTTACATGAAATAGACAAAATTATGAAGCAGTTGAAAATCATTTTTGGCTGCTTCATTTTTTTGTTATTAATTTTGCAGAAATTTTTTAAGAAAACAATATGTCTAAAAATCTCGTTATTGTTGAGTCCCCAGCAAAAGCTAAAACCATTCAAGGTTTTTTAGGTGATGATTTTATCGTGGAATCAAGTTTTGGTCACGTGGTCGATTTACCAAAGAAAGGAATGGGAATCGAAATCGAGAATCATTATAAGCCAATATACGAAGTAACACCTGATAAAAAGGAGGTTGTAAGTAAACTGAAAAAATTGTCTTCGAAAGCCCAAACAATTTGGTTAGCATCCGATGAGGACCGCGAAGGAGAAGCAATTTCTTGGCATTTGTATCACGTTCTTGGATTAGAAAAGAAAGATACAAAACGTATTGTTTTTAATGAAATTACAAAAAAAGCGATTCAACGTGCGGTAGAAAATCCACGTCAAATTGATGAGAATTTGGTTGATGCACAACAAGCTCGTCGTGTTTTGGACAGATTAGTTGGTTTCGAAATGTCGCCAATTTTATGGAAAAAAATCAAACCAGGCTTATCTGCAGGTCGTGTTCAATCAGTTTCTGTTCGATTAATTGTTGAACGTGAAAAAGAAATTCAAAATTTTGTTCCAGTTTCGTCATATAAATTCATTGCAATTTTCGAAACAAATGAGGGAAGAACATTAAAAGCAGTTTTAACAAAAGAATTTTCTACGTTAAAAGAAGCCGAAGATTTCTTAGAAACATGTGTTGGAGCAGATTTTAAAGTAAATGATTTACAAAAGAAACCAGCAAAGCGTACACCTTCAGCACCATTTACAACATCAACTTTGCAACAAGAAGCATCTCGTAAATTAGGTTTTTCAGTTTCAAGAACGATGCGTGTCGCACAACAATTATACGAATCTGGACATATCACATATATGAGAACAGATAGTGTGAATTTGTCTGATGATGCATTAACAGCAGTAAAAGCTGAGATAGAATCTGCTTACGGAAACAAATATGTTGAGATAAGAAAATATAAAAACAAAAATTCATCTGCACAAGAAGCGCACGAAGCGATTCGTCCAACGCATTTCGAAAATCATTCAATAAATGCAGACGATTCTATGCGAAAATTGTACGAATTAATTTGGAAACGTACAGTTGCTTCTCAAATGGCAAATGCAGAATTGGAACGAACTATTATTGATATTGATAACAACAAAAACAACTTTATTTTCCAAGCGAAAGGAGAAGTAATTGTGTTTGATGGTTTCTTAAAAGTATATCAAGAATCGTTTGACGACGAAGATGCTGATGATGATAAAGTATTATTACCAAGTGTAAAAGTAATTGAGCAATTGAAAGCAGATGAAATAAACGGTACTGAACGTTTTTCTCGTCCTTCGGCTCGTTATACAGAAGCATCTTTGGTAAAAAAATTAGAAGAATTAGGAATTGGTCGTCCATCAACTTATGCGCCAACGATTTCTACAATCCAGAATAGAGGCTATGTGGAAGTTGGGGAATTGGATGGTCAAGAACGAAAATATAATACCTTAACGCTAATCGATAATCAAATCAAAAAAGTTCAACAAAAAGAAATTTTTGGAGCTGATCGTCGCAAATTAATGCCAACTGATATCGGAATTGTGGTAAATGATTTCTTGGTTGATTATTTTACGAATGTGATGGATTACGATTTTACAGCGCGTGTCGAAAATAGTTTTGATGATATTGCGGAAGGTAAATTGAATTGGACAAAAATGATTGATGAATTTTATACGAAATTTCATCATGTTGTAGAAGATGTTCAAGAAAATGCTGATCGTGCAACTGGAGAACGCGAATTAGGAATTGATCCTGTATCGGGTAAAAAAGTGCATGCACGTATTGGACGTTTTGGGCCAATGATTCAGATTGGTGAAGCAGAAGATGAAGAAAAACCTCGCTTTGCAAGTCTTCAAAAACATCAATCTATTCATAATATTACCTTAGAAGAGGCAATGAAATTGTTCGAATTACCAAAAACTTTAGGTGAGTATAAAGCGCACGAAGTAGAAGTGAATATTGGACGTTTTGGACCTTATGTGAAATTTGATGATAAATATATTTCGATTCCGAAAGAGGAAGATCCAATGGATTTATCATTTGATCGTGCAGTAGAATTAATCGAAGAAAAATTAAAAGCTGATGCACCGATTGCACAATACGAAGGGTATGATGTAACAAAAGGAAAAGGACGTTTTGGACCATTTATCAAATGGAATGAATGGTTTATTAATGTTCCGAAAAAATACGATTTCGATCATTTATCTCAAGCTGATATTATCGAATTGATTGAAGATAAAAAACGTAAAGAATCTGAACGTGTTGTTCGCGAATGGTCAGAACAGGAAATTCGATTAGAGAAAGCGCGTTGGGGACGTTATAATTTGATTCAAGGAAAAATAAAAGTTGAGTTATCGAAAGAGACGAATCCAGAAGCGTTGACTTTGGCTGAGGTTGAAAAATTAATAGAAGCTGCGAAACCTAAAAAGAAAGCAGTGACTAAAAAAGCGCCTGCAAAAAAGACAACTGCGAAGAAAACGACAACTAAAAAAACAACGACTAAAAAGTAATAATGTACAACGACTTTTTAAAACCCGTTTCTGAAGAATTACAAGATTTTGCTAAATCTTGTAATTCTTTTGCGTTAGGACAAGCTATAAAATTTCGCGAAGATGTTATCGAAAGCGATGAAAAATCGAACGATAAAATTGCGATTATTGGTGTGACAGAATCTCGTTCGAAACAAAAAGATTTGATCGAAGATGTAGATTTTAGCCTTGTTCGTACACAATTGTACGAATTGCAAATGGGAAATTGGTCGATAGATTTGTACGATTTTGGCGATGTTGTTTATTATGATGATAAAGCCGAAACCGAAAAAGTTTTTAGAGAAGTTACCAACGGATTAATTCGTGATGGATATGTTGTTGTTATTTTGGGTGGAAACCCAAGTTTAGGTTATCAACAATATCGTGCTTATGACGAAATTGTTGATAAAGTTTATTACTTAACAATCGATCATAAATTACGATTAGGAAAAGATGAAGCACAAACAACAGAAAATAATTATTTAACAAAAATTATTTCGAATGAGCCTTTCAATTTATTGGATTATACGAATATCGGTTTTCAAACGTATTTTGTTGCTCAAGAAAAATTAGATTTGTTAGATCAGTTAAATTTTGATGCTGTTCGTTTGGGTGTGATTTCTGAAAATGTAAAAGAAATAGAACCTTATTCGAGAGATGCAAATGCGGCTTTGCTTAATTTATCGAGTTTACAAGGTTCGGATTTCTCTTCTTCAAAAAATATGACGCCAAATGGATTTACTTCACGAGAAATTTGTGCGTTAACAAGATATTTAGGTTTCAGCAATAAATTGACTTCACTTTACGTTTGTGATTATATCGAGAATTATAAAAAATTAGATCATCTATTAATTTCGCAGATGATTTGGTATTTTATTGATGGAAAAAATCACCGTCCAGAGATAAAAAGTTTTGACGATACACAATATTTTGAAATAATTTTTGTTCCTACAGAAGGATACAATTATATTTTTTACCGAAATGTATTAACCAATCAATTGTGGATAGAAGTTGATAACACTGTTGATGGAGAGCGAAAATTTGAAATTATTCCGTGTTCAGAAAAAGATTATGAGCAAGCCTTGAATGGAGAAATACCGAATAGGTGGTGGAAATATTTCAAAAAATTTTATTAAAAAATAAAGAACAATTTTAAAAATCAATTAATAAATTGCCTTAATTTGTAGCCTTATTAATTGAGAACTAAAAGTATAAAACCTGTATAAAAATAAATCTATAACAGAATGAATAGAATTTTGGTAAGTGCATTGTTGCTATCTCTTTCTTTATCATCATGTAAAATGTTGAAGAACAGAGGGAGTAGTGATAGAAATGATGGACAAATAGTTTCGAAAACATCTTCGGCTTGGACGCCAGTTCGTCCAAAAGGAATGGTTCCGATTCCGAGTGGATCGTTTGTTTTAGGACAAACCGATTACGATTTTACAAAAACAAATGATGCTCCAGTAAAAACGGTTACTGTTACAGGTTTCTTTATGGATGATACAGAGATTACAAACTCTGAGTATCAGTATTTTGTAAATTATGTAAAAGATTCTATCGCTCGTACTGCTTTGGCAAACAAGGCAGAAACTTTAGGTTTTGACCCTATGAATCCAAATAATGGAGCAGGAGGTATTGGTGATTATGCATATATTTCTGGTTCACAAGATGGACAAGGGACGCCATATGATGAATATATTAAAAACAGTAATACAGGTCGTGATGGTCAATCTTTAGATGGTAAGAAATTAAATTGGAAACAGCGTTTGGAGTGGGATAAATACAAATATCCAGATGTAGATTATGCTGAGGTTATGGAAGGATTATATTATCCTCCAGAAGAGCGTATGAATGGAGAAAGACGTATTGATACGCGTAAATTAAACTATTCTTATGTGACAGTTGATCAAACTGCTGCAGCAAAAAAACGTGGTACTTTCCGTGTAGATTTTCGTAAAGAATTTAGTTTAAACATTTATCCTGATACAACAGTTTGGGTAAGAGATTTCAACTATTCGTACAATGATCCAATGCACCAAGACTATTTTTGGCATAAAGCTTATGCAAATTATCCTGTTGTAGGTGTTAACTGGAATCAAGCAACAGCTTTTTGTGATTTCCGCACAAGATATCATAACACAGCATTGAATAATAAAAAGAAAAGAGGAAGTCAAGTAAAAGTTATTAGTTACCGTTTACCAACAGAAATTGAGTGGGAATACGCAGCGAAAGGTGGTTTAGAAAATGCACCTTATCCTTGGGGAGGTCCTTATTTAACAGATGATAGAGGTTGTTATCTAGCGAACTTCAAACCAAAACGTGGAGATTATTTAGAAATCAACGATGGCAAGAAAACTGGTTACATGTATACGGCTCCTATAAAAACATTCCGTGCGAATGGATATGGTCTTTATGACATGGCTGGTAACGTAGCTGAATGGACAAGTTCTCCGTATAACAGATCATCTTATACAATGTCTTCATCACTTAATCCGTCAATTACAATGTCTGGAGAAGTAAATAGAAGTGTAAGAGGAGGATCTTGGAAAGATGTTGGATATTTATTAATGACTTCAGCAAGAGATTGGGAACACAAAGATTCTGCAAGAAGTTTCATCGGATTCCGTACAGTTCAATCTTTCCCAGAAGGATCAAAAGTAAATTTTAGAAAAACCAAATAACCTAATTAATAAAACAATTTAATAAAAAGCACTCTTATGGCAGTACAAGCTTCAAAACAAGAACGTCTTACAAATTTTTTGTATAATTTCTTTGCCGCAGTAGTAATTATCGGGGCATTATGTAAAATTACGCACACGAATTTAGGACCAATATCAGCCAATTTAATCTTAACAGTAGGTTTAGTAGCTGAAGCATTCGTCTTCTTTTATTCAGCATTTTTCGATAAACCTCAAGGAAGCTATGAATGGGAAAAAGCTTATCCAGAATTATTAAATGGAGAACCAGTACAAAGAAAAACTGCTGCTGTTGCAACTGCAGGAAATAATTTAACTGCTGAGTTAGACAAAGTATTAGCAGATGCAAAATTAGATAAAGAAGTTTTCGAAAGATTACGTGGTTCTTTAGATAAATTTGGTTCAGCTGTTAACGAATTAAACACAACAACATCAGCTGTCGCTTCAACAGAACAATATAGCAACGAAATTGCAAAAGCATCAACTAACATCAGCCAATTAAATGCTGTATATGCTGAGCAAATTGTAAATAGCCAAAAACAAGTAGAATTAAATAAACAATTTATCGAAGAAATGCAAAAATCTTCAGGTAGTTCAGAGCAATTCTTGAAAGAAATGCAAGAGCTTTCTGCTAACATTAATGCATTAAACAAAGTATACGGAGGTATGCTTTCTGCAATGAAAAACAACTAATACATTGCTCCGATAAATTAAACTAATTATTCATTAATTCTATAAATTATTATGGCAGGAGGTGGTAGACTAACCGGACGTCAGAAGATGATTAACCTGATGTATCTCGTGTTCATTGCAATGATGGCTTTGAACGTGGATCGTGAGGTGTTGAGATCTTTCGAAACGATAAATACTTCTTTAGAGTCAACAACGACTTTAACGAAAACAAATAACGATACCTTCTATGGTCAAATTGATCTAAAAGCGAAGGATGATCCAACTTATGCAAAAACTCAAGCTGAGGCTGCAGAAGTTAAAAAGCAAACAAATGATTTTGTTGCTTATATCGATGGATTGAAAAAAGAATTAGCTGGTGCTGATTTTGTTTCAGGATCAGAAGATACAGATTACAATGCATTGTCTAATACAGAGCCTGTAGTTTCTTTATTCTTTAAAGGAAAAGGAGGAGACAAAGGAAATGAGAAAGCACAAGAGTTTACAAATAAAATTGATGGGTTCAGAAATTTCTTAATGACTTTTGCTAAACAAAGTCCAGATGCTAAAAATGCTGAAGCGCGTATCAATGAATTTTTTGGAACAACTCCAAAAACGAAAAATCAAAGCTGGATGCAAGAGAAATTCTATGACCAACCAATGGTTGCGTCATTAACGAATTTATCTAAAATGCAAATGGATGCACGTACAGAAGAAGGTAACTTAGTAAGAGCATTATTATCTGGTAAATTAGAAGAAAAAATTGAGTTGGATGCATTCCAAGGTTTATTCTTATCGCCAGGTGTTGTGAAAGTCGGAGATGAAGCTGTTCTTAATGTAGTTTTAGGAGCTTACGATAATTCAATCAAAGGTTCTGTTTCTACAAGTGTTGGTTCTGCTACTGTTGTTGATGGTAAAGCATCTATTAAGTTGAATACATCTGCAGTTGGTATGCATCAATTAACAGGTAACATTACATACGTATCGAATGGAAAAACGAAAACGGTAGCCATAGCACCTTCAACTTATCAAGTTGTAGCCCAAACATCAGATGTTAAATTTAAAGAGGTTATTCAAAAAGACCCAACAGGAGGGTCTATTGTTGCAGATAATTTACGTGTAGTTTATCGTGGAGTATCTAATCCAATTTCAGCAACAATTAACGGTGCAAACGGACCTGTTAGTTTAAGTGCTTCTTCTGGAAGTCCTTCTGGAGCGGGAGCTAACAAATGGAATTATACGCCTGGAGGAGGAAACGAAGTGGTGTTTACGGCATCTGCAAGAGCAAGTTCTGGTAAAACATTATCGGTTCGCGAAACATTCCGTATCAAACCAGTTCCACCGGCACGTGGTGTTATTTTAGGAAATACAAGTCCAGCTATTCCAGATAATGGAATCGCAGCACAAACAATTCGTGTAGATTGGCCAGATTTCTTATTCCCAATTTCGGGTGAAGTAACATCTTTCAATGTAAGAGTACCAGGTCAAGCAACAGTACGTGTTTCTGGAAATAAAATGTCAGGAGCAGCTGGAGCAATTTCTAAAGCGAAAAAAGGTGATGTAATTGGTGTTTTCGATATTAAATATCGTACAAATTCAGGAGCAACTGGAGAAGCATCATCTATCGCAATTCAAGTACAATAATTTAAAAAGTAAAAATTTAAAATATGAAGTATCTTTTGTTTGGTTTAATGAGTTTTTTCTCAACTCTTACAATGGCGCAAAATGTTCTTAACGCTGTTTCGCCAGAACAGTTAAGAAAAGACCGCGAAAATAAAACAAGAGTTGATGAAGCTGGAGATACAGTAAGTACGGCTCAAGATCCTTTGAAATATGGCTTTATCGAAGATAAAGATGTTTTATGGTCGAAAGTTGTATGGGAAGTAATTGATTTGAATGAGCGTCTAAATCAACCTTATTATAGATCTGGTGATGAGTTAGTGCAAAATTCAAAATCATTATATGATGTATTGGTTGACGGAGTTCGTAGCAAAAAGATTAGAGAAGTTTACGACGATGAGTACTTTCAAACTAAAATGAGTTATGAGCAAATTATGGCTCGTAATGAGAAGAAAGATACACAACAGTATTACTACGATATGAAAGCTGCTGGAGAAACTCCTGACGAAGCTGCTATTTTTAATTATAAAATTAAATCTGACGATATCAAAATGGTAAAAACGAAAGGTCTATGGTACATCGACCGTCGTTTAGGAGAATTAAAATATCGTTTGTTAGGTTTAGCAATTATGGGACCTGATGCGCAATCGTTAGGAACTGAGTTTGCTGACGGAGCTTTCGTAGATTTATTCTGGATTTGGTATCCAGATGCTCGTAATGTTTTGGTGAATGCAACGGTATTCAATCCAAGTAATTCAAATTCGGCAATTACATATGATGAGATGTTAAATGCACGTAGATTTAGTTCTATTATTTACAAAGCTCAAACAATGTATGGAACGAAAATGATTGATGATTACATTCCAAATGATGCGAAAGGTCAATTAGAAGAACATCACAAAATTAGAAATTCTATCATTCAGTCAGAAGCTGATATGTGGAATTACTAATCAGAATACAAAACAAAAAATCCAGTCATTTGACTAGATTTTTTGTTATAACTTTAGTTCAAATTAAATAAAAGCCATGAAAAATATTTTATTATTATCATTACTAATAATATCAATTAATAGTTTTGGACAACAAGAAGTTTTAACGAACTCTATTAAAAAAACAACAACAAAATTAGACAAAAGCTCAGATAGAAAAACTTTAAAAGAGTTTGTAGAGAGTATTTACATTAATTCATTAAATACTTTTGAAGGAGAGAAACTATTGATAAACACTGATGAGCTTAGTGTACAAGTAAAAAGAAACTCAGGTAAATTTGAATCGATGAAATTGAAAGATTTGAATGATATTTCTGTAGGTCAATTAAAATCTTTTGAGTATAAAAAAGATAAAACAATCGAAGCTCTTTACGGAAGAAGAGGCGAATTATTTGGAATGGTTATGATAGAATTAAAATAGAAAAAATCCAGTCATCGACTGGATTTTATTGTTTATGTATTTATAAGAATTTAACTTTCTAAAATCTAAAATCTAAAATCTAAAATCTAAAATCTAATTCGCATCTCCTTTTTCAATTCCTTCCTCTATTTTTTCTTCAACTTCTGCCTTTTCTTCATGGTCCAATTTCATTTCTCCCGAATCATCATCACTACGTAAAACAACTTGAATACTGATAGGAAAATGATCTGAGCCAATATTTGGTTCTCGTATCATATCAATTAATCGAAATTGAGAACTCAAAAAATAATGATCCAAAGGCCAACGTAAGAACCAATGATGCGCATGAAAAGTATTGAACATTCCACGACCACGACGAGGATCTAAAAGTTGCGAAGTTTTCAAAAATAAACGTGTTGTTCTGCTCCACGCAACATCATTCAAATCTCCAAAAACAATGCACGCTTTTCTATATTCTTTCGCTTGTTTTCCTATAATCAAAATCTCAGCATCGCGTTCAGCACTTTCTTCATTTTCTTGCGGAACTGGCGGAGTTGGATGTAAACCATACAAACGCACAATTTGATTATTATATTCGATATCAGCAATAATTGAAGGGATTTCTGTGCTGATTAAATAATTAATTTTTTGGTATTTTATAGGTAATTTAGAGTAAAACAATAATCCATAAGTATTTTCTAACGGAACTTCTATTTTGTACTCAAAATCGTTTGTAGCTTCTTTTATTTGTTCCATCCATTCGTTGTTCGTTTCTAATAAAAAAACGATATCAGGATTTCTTTTCTTAATTAATTCAACCAAATTTTGATATTTCGTATTGTCTTGCAAAACATTATAAACAAGTAAATCAAGCGGTTTTTCATTTGGTTTTAAGGATACTTGTTCAATCATTTTTTTACCAAATGGAGAATAAGGAATAATGACCCAAAGCAAATAAATCGCAGTAAAAATTAAACAAATAAATAAACTTATTGTAATTGAAGTTTTAGGCACAACAATGAATAAAATACAAGTAGCAATTACCAAAACAAATTTCTGAAATCGTGGATAATCAAAAACTCTAACCGTCCAATGTGTATGTTTGATGAAAGGAATAATGACTGAAAGGATAATGAGGCAAGAAATTATGGTATAGAATATTTGCATAAAATGGTTGATTTTAAGAATAAAGATAAGTAAAACCGAAACATTATTTACCTTTGTAATCAAATTTTAGAAATTGAAAAAAGTAGAATATATCATCGTTGGTCAAGGTGTTGCAGGGAGTTGTATGGCGATGAAATTGTTGAAAGAAAAAAAATCTTTTGTGATAATTGATAATCATTTTCATAAAGCATCGGCGATTGCAGCTGGGATTTTTAATTCTGTAGTGCTAAAACGATTTTCAATTGTTTGGAATGCAACAAAACAAATCGAAAGATTACGAGAGGTTTTTGGTTATTTTGAACAATTGTTAAACAAAAAATATATCTACAATTTTCCAGTTTATAGAATTTTTAATGACGAACAAGAGAAAAAAACGTGGTTGAAAAAAGCGACAACTCATCCAGATTTGATTGATTATTTAGCAACAGATACAGAACAACTGAATGATTTTTCCTCAATCAATTCTCCGATTGGTTCTGGTGAAGTTTTGCACACAGGTCGTGTTGATTTGACAAATCTTCTAGCTGATTTTAAAGATTATTTAGTCGAAAATGATGCTTTTTTAGATGAAACTTTTGATTTTAATGAATTAAAATTAGAGGATAATCAAACGAGCTATAAAAAAATCGAAGCAACTAAAATAATTTTTGCCGAAGGTTATAATATTTTGAACAATCCTTATTTCAAAAATTTACCTATAATTGGTGTAAAAGGTGAAGTGTTGAGAATTAAAACAGAAGCTAATTTACCTGAAGCAGTTGTGAAAGGAAAAGAATTTTTGATGCCTTTAGAAAATAATCAATATTTTGTAGGCGCAACTTACGATCGCGATTATGTGAATTATAAAAATACTGAGGATGCAAAACAATATTTGGTTGAAGGTGTTCAGAATTTTTTTAAAGATGATTTTGAAGTTGTGGAACAACATGCGTCAATTCGTCCAACGGTTGTCGATCGTCGTCCGATTATTGGAGTGCATCCTACGCATCAACAATTGATTTGTTTGAATGGAATGGGAACGCGCGGAACAATGTTGGCCCCTGTGATGGTGGATGATTTGTACGATTTTTTAGAAAATAATCAACCTATTGATAAAGAAGCGAATATTGCACGTTTCTATGATCGATTTTAAACCTATTTTGAATGAAAAATTTTGACATAAAAATATTTGCAATTCAACTTGTAGCAAGCGTTTTGTTATTTTTAGGAATTCAACAATTTTACGTTTTGGTTGAATTAGATTTGATTGAATTAATTCATTCAATGGGAAAAGATAATTTTGCCTTTTTGGTTAGAAAAAGTGACGAATTCGGAATCAGCGAAAAACTGAAACATTTAGCTACAATGAAAACAATTTTGAGTTTTGTAGGTATTGTTTTGGCATATATTTTATGTTCAGTTATCAACCATAAACGCAATTACGATTGGAAAATGTCTGTAATTATAGTAGTGTTGTGTTTTTTAGTTTTTCAATTCAGATTAATCAATCTTCCAATTAATTTTATTGCAACCAAAAATCTCGCATTGGCTTATTTTGTGCCAGCAACTTTTTCGATTTTAATCAGTTTTGTATTGTATTTTTTGAGTTATCGTTTAAAACCTTAAAAAAAATCAATGCAAAATTCTACAATTAGCATTAATATTTTTAGCTTCTTTTATAAAAGTTAAAGCTAATTGTTCATCGTTAACATCAATTGTTATTGAATGTCCATCTAATAATTTGTCAACATTACTTTTAGCAACTTTTAATGATATTTTTAGTAAGTCAATTTGTAGATGTGTTAAAGTGACTTTTTGAAATCCTTCATTCCAGCCATCAAATATTATCTTCATAAGTGATTTTAAATATTGTTAAAAATAGAAATGAATACTTGTTTTAAGTTCTAATGCTTTATGAAATATATTAATAATATTTTCACATTCAGGATATGTTTTCTTCAATTGATTATAAGTGTTTTCAATTAAAACTAAATTATTAATTTTTTCGTCTTCATAATCGTCAATTATTGAATTACAAGTTTGATTAATTAAATCAAAAACACCTTTCTTCCATAAAATATTAAATTCTGATTCATTTAACCTAATTTCGATTAATTCGTTTGGAGAAGCTGTATCATAATCTAATTTTAATTCAGCTTCTTTATTAATAGGAACAATAATAATTTTACTCATAATCATTAATTGAAAGGTGATTGTTATTTTTAAAACACTTTCACAATATACTACTTATAGTTTTGAGATAAGTTTTCATCTAACAAAAAACATTGTATTTTTGCAAAATGTTATTAGTACAAAATTTAGGAGTTTATTTTGCGGGTAGATATTTATTCGAAAACGTTTCGTTCCGCATCAACAAAGGAAACCGTGTTGGTTTGGTAGGGAAAAATGGAGCAGGAAAATCTACTTTGCTTAAAATTTTAGCCAAAAGTCAGCAATCTTCAGAAGGTGAAGTTGTTTACGAAGGCGACGTTACAATCGGATATTTATCGCAAGATATTGATTTTGTACAAGGAAGAACGGTTTGGCAAGAAGCGGATTCTGCTTTTGAGCAATTGGTTGAAATTCAAGAACGTATTGATTTTGTAAACAAAGAATTAGCTGAAAGAACAGATTACGAATCGGACGAATATGGAAAATTAATTGAAGATATTTCTCATTTAACAGAACGTTTCGGACTTTTAGGTGGTTACACAAAAGATGCTGAAATCGAACAAATTTTAATTGGTTTAGGATTCAAAAATTCAGATTTTCATCGCCCAACAGAAGAATTTTCTGGAGGTTGGAGAATGCGAATTGAATTGGCAAAACTATTGTTGCAAAAACATGATGTAATGCTTTTAGATGAGCCTACCAACCATTTGGATATCGATTCGATTGTTTGGTTAGAAGATTTCTTGAAAGATTATCCTGGAGCTGTTGTGTTGGTTTCGCACGACCGTCAATTTTTGGATAACGTAACTAATCGTACAATCGAAATTGCAAATCGCCACATTTCTGATTTTAAAGCGAATTATACGCGTTATTTAGAATTGCGTGAAGATCGTCGCGAGAAATTAGAGCAAGCGCAGAAAAATCAAGAGCAAATGATTAAGCACACTGAAGATTTGATTTCTAAATTCCGTGCAAAAGCTAATAAAGCTTCGATGGCGCAATCATTAATCAAAAAATTAGATAAAATAGAACGCATCGAAATTGAAAATGATGATGTAACGAAGATGAATATCCGTTTTGTGGACGCTGTTCAGCCAGGTAAAATAATTTTCGAGTTAGATGATGTTGGAGTTGCTTTTGGTGATCATCAAGTTTTTGATCATGTTTCTTTTTATGTTAATCGAGGAGAAAAAGTAGCCTTTGTTGGTCAAAATGGTCAAGGAAAAACGACTTTATCGCGTGCGATTATCAATGAACAAGAGCATTCAGGTAAAATAAAGCATGGACATAATGTAGAAATCGGATATTTTGCCCAAAATCAAGCACATGTTTTGAATGATAAATTAACAGTTTTAGAAGAAGCGGAAAATTCTGCAACAGAAGAAACACGTAAACATGTTCGAGATTATTTAGGAGCATTTATGTTTGGTGGCGATGCGGTAGAGAAAAAAGTTTCGGTTCTTTCGGGAGGTGAGCGAAATCGTTTGGCGTTGTGTAAATTGTTGTTGCGTCCATTCAACGTATTAATCATGGATGAGCCGACCAATCACTTGGATATTGTATCAAAAGAATTATTGAAAAAAGCTTTACAAAAGTATTCTGGAACTTTGATTTTAGTATCTCACGACCGTGAATTTTTAGAAGGTTTAGTAGATAAAGTGTTCGATTTCCGTAATGGTCAAGTGAAAGAATATCTTTCTGGAATTGATGATTATTTGGCGCAAATAAAAGCGGGAAGTTTCCGTGAAGTGGAGAAAGGAAATAGTTTGGCTGCACCAAAAGAAGAGAAGTCGATTGAAGTTAAAATAGAACAAGCGAAAAGAGTTTTATCTTTTGAGGAAGAAAAAGAGCAAAAACGTCTTAAAAATAGATTATCAAGAATCGAAACAGAGATTTCTGATTTAGAAACGAAGATTGCAGATTTAGAAAATAAATTGCATGCAGGTTCGCAAACGCAACAAGAATTGGACAAATACTCGAATCTGAAAAATGATTTAGATAAAAAAATGTTAGAGTGGGAGGAAGTTTCTGAACAAATTATCTAACGAAAGAAATAGAATAAAAAGTGCTACAAATTGTAGCACTTTTTTTGTACATTATATTTTTAGAATAAGACAAAATGCATAAACAATCTTTTGCTGCAATTATATCAGAACAACCAAAAACATTAATTCTTGGCTCTTTACCTGGTGATTTATCGTTAGAAGTTAATCAATATTATGGGCATCCACGTAATCGATTTTGGAAAATGATATTTGAGATTTTTGAGACAGAATTTTCAAAAGATTATGAAATAAGAAAACAACTTATTTTACAAAATAAGTTAGCGCTTTGGGATGTTGTACATTCTGCAGAACGTAAAGGAAGTATGGATGTAGATATGAAAAATGTTTCGCCAAATCAGATTGATGAATTGTTGAATGAACATCCTACAATCGAGAAAATAATTTTCAATGGAAAGAAAGCGGAACAATTATTTTGGAAATATTTTGATGAAAAAACATCCATAGAGTATATTTCTTTGCCAAGTACAAGTCCAGCTAATGCTCAATTTTCTTACGAACGATTGCTTAAAATCTGGAAAAATGCAATTATTTAAGATGATTTTTTAATGTTCAAAATAATTTAATCAAAAAAAAGTAAAATTATTTTAGTACTTAAAAATATTATGATGAGAAACTTAGCTTTTAATATAAAATAATTATGAAAAAAATGTTTCCTAAAAGTTTTGTAATTAAAAAAGCTGTTCTATATTTGCACTCACAATCGCGGGAATAGCTCAATTGGTAGAGCGTCAGCCTTCCAAGCTGAATGTTGCGGGTTCGAGTCCCGTTTCCCGCTCTAACTTCTTTCTTAGAAGTGGATGCCTTGGTGGTGGAATTGGTAGACACGCAGGACTTAAAATCCTGTGTCCATTAGGACGTGCGGGTTCAAGTCCCGCCTGAGGTACAGTAAAGTTCAAGAATTTATTTTCTTGGGCTTTTTTTGTTTTTAATTTAGATTGATTATTTTAGAATAAAAATCCAAAATGAAGTTTTTTAAAATTCTATTTTTATTCACTACTTTATGTAAATCACAAACTACAAACATAAATTATACTTATGATTTTTTAGATAAAGAAACTACTCCTGTTTATGAATTTTGGAAAGAATACGTCTCGTTAAGAGCTGAGAATAATATTTTATATAAAAATATGTGGGATAAAGAAGATAATGATCTTGTTATTTCAGCTTCTGGATTTTCTCCTAATTTTTTTGAAATGTATACATATAATAAATTATTATACATTAAGTCTTTACCCGATAATAAATTCGAATTGTCATCAATGTTTTATTGGATACAAGATGAAAATAATGTTAATCTAATTTCAATCGTAAATTATATAATCAAAAAGAATGATGATAAATATATTTTTGAAAATTTTCTAACTCACTCAACAAAAAATTGGAAAAAGAAAAATGTAGGATTAATAGACTATTATTATCCTATAAATTATAAATTCAATAAAAATAACGCTAAAGAAGCGAATAAAACCATTCAAAATCTAAATAAGATATTTGATTTAAATGAAAATAAAATCAAATATTATATCGCAGAAAATTGTGATAAACAATTAGAATCTTTAGGTGTTAATTATATTGCTACTACAGGATTAATGGATCAATGTGGTTATTTCGATAAAGAAAATAATATCCTTTTATCTACTTTCTATGCAGGTGAAAATTATCAACACGAAATTATACATTTAATTAATAAAAAATTCCCAAACGCTCATTATTTATTATTAACAGGTCTAAGTATTTATCATAAATCTAAGAATGCTAATATTGGAAGAAGTCTTGATGAAGTTTTTAAAGATTTTGATAGATTTATTATTGATAATTCAAACTATAATCTCTCATTCATGGGTAAATTTCCTAAAATAAATAATCGTACATCTTCAGAATATATTATTTCAGCTATTTTAATAGATTTAATTTTAGAAAAAGGAGGAGTTGATTTATTAAAAAAAGCATTAATAACAATAAAAACTGATGAAGAATTAAATAATTTTTTGATAAACGAATTAAATATTACTGATCAAAATAATACGATACGAAAAGTAAGTAATAGAATGAAAGATGTGAACTATAAATTAAAAATAGATTTATAAAAAAACCACCTAAATAACTTTAGATGGTTTTTAAAATTATAAGTTGTAATAAATTACTTATTCATAGAGATTAAAAACTCTTCGTTAGAGCGTGTATGTTTGATACGGTCGTGTAAGAATTCCATCGCTTCTACAGGATTCATATCCGATAAATGGTTGCGAAGAACCCACATTAATTGTTGTGTTTTGTCGTCTAATAACAAATCGTCTTTACGCGTAGAAGAACTTACTAAGTCAATTGCAGGGAAAATACGTTTGTTCGAAATCTTACGATCCAATTGTAACTCCATATTACCTGTTCCTTTAAATTCTTCGAAAATAACTTCATCCATTTTAGAACCTGTATCAATCAATGCAGTTGCAATAATTGTTAAAGAACCTCCATTTTCGATGTTACGAGCAGCTCCAAAGAAACGTTTTGGTTTGTGTAATGCATTTGCATCAACACCACCCGATAACACTTTACCAGAAGCTGGCGAAACTGTATTGTAAGCACGAGCCAAACGCGTAATAGAATCTAAAAGAATCACAACATCGTGTCCACATTCTACCATACGTTTTGCCTTCTCTAAAACGATATTTGCAACTTTTACATGGCGATTTGCTTCCTCATCAAACGTAGATGCAATAACCTCTCCGTTTACCGAACGTTTCATATCTGTTACCTCTTCCGGACGCTCATCGATTAATAAAACAATCAAATAAACTTCTGGATGATTTTGCGCAATTCCATTCGCAATATCTTTCAATAACGTTGTTTTACCCGTTTTTGGTGGCGCCACAATCATCCCACGTTGACCTTTACCTATTGGTGTAAATAAGTCAATTACGCGATTTGATAAAGATTTAGAATTACTTAAATTGAATTTCTCGTTAGGGAAAAGTGGAGTTAAATGCTCAAAAGCGATACGATCACGTACATAATCTGGCGTACGACCGTTGATTTCTTTAATTTTGATTAAAGGAAAATATTTTTCACCTTCTTTTGGAGGACGAACCTCTCCTGTAATTGTATCTCCCGTTTTTAATCCAAATAATCTAATTTGAGATTGAGAAACATACACATCATCAGGCGAAGACAAATAATTAAAATCAGAAGAACGTAAAAAACCATAATTATTATCTGGTAAAATCTCTAAAACACCTTCAGTTTCAATAATTCCGTCAAATTCATAATTCGCAGCGCGATATTTATTTTTTTGATTTTGATTATTGTGGTGATTATTTTGTTGAGATTGATCGTTTTGATTACGATTATCAGATTGATTATTTTTCTTCTGATTATTTTGATTATTCTTTTTCAGATCTTGGCTTTTGTTCGCTCGTTCCTGAAATTTATTAACGCGAGGATTATTTTCTTCCTTTTTTTCTGTTTCGGTAGAAGTATTTTCAACTTTTTCAGTTTTTACTTCTTCTGCAACAGCCTCTTTTTGTTGAACTTCTCCTTCCGAATTTTGAACTCGTTTGCGTTTCGGTTTCTTATCTTCTGTAGGTAGATTTTCAGCTTTATCTTTTTTAGCAGGTTTTGTTTCAGCTTTTTCTTCAACCTTTGGTTGGCTGTTGATAAAACCTAAAACTGCGTCTAACAATTCGCCTTTTTTTAATTTCTTATACCCATCGATTTTCAGTTGCTCTGCAACTTGTTGTAAATCTGGTAATTTGAATGATTTTAATTCTTCGATATCAAACATAATCCTATAATGAAGGTATTAATGTGTTTATATTTTTTTTATTCAATAAAGTAATTGGGAATCATAACAATAGAATTGTTATAAAGCGTATAAATTTGAGATTTATTAATGCAATAGTACGAATAATTATAAAAACTCAAAAAGTTTTTTTACATTTGTATTCGAAATTTAAGAAATGATTCAAAGAAAGCAAAGTATATATTTATTCTTAAGTGGAATAATTTCGAGTATATTCGCCATGAATTTTGATAAGCTGTTTGATATTCCATTAAATTGGTTACAAAATCCGGAGAAAGGAGATTACATTTTTTCGTTAGCCTTTTTCTCATCAGCTTTAATTTCATTTTTAACCATTATGTTTTTCAAAAAACGTAAGTTACAGATTAGCTTAGGATGGTTAAACATTATTTTGAATGTTTTATTAATTGGTTCTTTTGTATATTGTCTATTAACATTACCTGGAGAAGGAAATTCTGAGAAAGGTATTTGGGCATTAGTTCCTTTAGCTTCGATTGTGCTTCTGTCAATTGCCAATCGTTTGATTAAGAAGGATGATGATCTTGTAAAATCAGTAGACCGTTTCAGATAGACCAAAAACTTTTTATATTATGAGTGTCTAAAAGCAGTTTCAAGCAATTGAAACTGCTTTTTTCGTTTAAATAAGTTTATTCGAATGTTAAATAAAAATTAATTTTACACTGATGTTTTGAAAATCTAAACTAAAATAAAGGGGTATTGAATTTATTTGTAATGAAATTATAATTTAACCCCTAAAAAAATAGGGGTGTTTTTATTTTATGTTTAATTTTTATTTATTTTTGCATCATAAAACAACACAAAGTAATTTTCTTATGACATCATTTCGTTTTGAAGCACTAAAAGCCGCAAGCAATCGCAAACCGGTAGCTGTTCCTGAATTAGGGAAAAAATCAGAAATTTTTGGAAGCAATGTTTTCAATGACAAAGCAATGCGTCAACATTTAACTTCAGAAGCTTATAAAGCCGTTCGTTCTGCAATGGATTATGGTACTAAAATCGACCGTAAAATGGCAGATTTTGTTGCTTTAGGAATGAAAGAATGGGCGATGAGCAAAGGTGTAACACATTATACACACTGGTTTCAGCCATTAACAGGAACAACAGCAGAAAAACATGATGCTTTTTTCGAAACTTCATTTGATGGAGCAGATCCTGTAGAAAAATTTAGTGGATCATTATTAGTTCAACAAGAGCCAGATGCATCTTCTTTTCCAAATGGAGGAATTCGTAATACATTCGAAGCACGTGGATATACAGCTTGGGATCCAACCTCACCAGCATTTATTTTTGGAACAACTTTATGCATTCCGACAGTATTTGTTTCGTACACAGGAGAAGCTCTAGATAATAAAACACCTTTGTTAAGAGCGCTTTTATCAATTGATGAAGCAGCTACAGAAGTAGCGAAGTTCTTCGATAAAAATGTGAAGAAAGTAACTCCGACTTTAGGTTGGGAACAAGAATATTTTTTAATTGATGATGCTTTAGCGGCTTCTCGTCCAGATATTTTACAAACTGGTAGAACGTTGTTAGGACATGTTTCTGCAAAAGGTCAACAATTAGAAGATCATTATTTTGGTTCGATTCCTACGCGTGTTTTAAATTATATGCGCGATTTAGAAAACGAATGTATGTTGTTGGGAATTCCTGTAAAAACTCGTCACAACGAAGTAGCACCTAATCAATTTGAGTTAGCGCCAATTTTCGAGGAAACGAATTTAGCAGTTGACCACAACTCATTGTTAATGGATGTGATGCAAAAAGTTGGTGAGCGTCATCATTTTAAAGTATTATTCCACGAAAAACCATTCAAAGGAGTTAACGGATCTGGAAAACACAATAACTGGTCGTTAGCAACAGATACTGGAGTTAATTTATTAGCGCCAGGAAAAACACCAAACAGCAATTTACAGTTTTTAACGTTCTTTATTAATACCATCAAAGCAGTTTCAATTTATGAGGAATTGTTACGTGCTTCTATCGCTTCTGCTTCTAATGACCACCGTTTAGGAGCGAATGAAGCGCCACCAGCAATTATTTCGATCTTTATTGGTCAACAATTGACAAAAGTATTGGAAGAATTAGAAGGTGTTTCGACAGGGAAATTATCTCCTGAAGAAAAAACTGATTTAAAATTAAACGTTGTTGGAAAAATTCCAGATGTTTTATTAGACAATACAGATAGAAACAGAACTTCTCCATTTGCTTTTACAGGAAATAAATTCGAGTTCCGTGCTGTTGGATCGACTGCAAACTGTGCAAATGCAATGACAACGTTGAATGCAATTGTTGCAAAACAATTGATCGATTTCAAAAAAGAAGTTGATGCGTTGATTGAAACAGGTTTGAAAAAAGACGAAGCAATTTTCAATGTATTACGTGAATATATCAAAGAAACAAAGAATATATTATTCGAAGGGGACGGATACAGCAAAGAATGGGAAGAAGAAGCGGCTCGTAGAGGATTGTCAAATCACAAGACAACTCCATCTGCTTTAAAAGCAAAAGTTTCTCAAAAATCATTGGATTTATTCTCGGAACTTAATGTAATGAACAACACAGAAGTTGAAGCGCGTTACGAAATCGAATTAGAAGATTACATCAAGAAAATTCAGATTGAAGGTCGTGTTTTAGGTGATATTGTGAGAAATCATATTATTCCGACAGCTTTCAAATATCAAAACATATTGATCAAAAACATTAAAGGATTCAAAGATATTTTTGGAGATGATTATGAAGAATATGCAGGCGAGCAATTAATTATTTTGAAGAAAATTTCGATGCATGTAAACGAATTAAACGCAAAATTGCACTTAATGATGGATGCACGTAAAGAAGCAAATCTGGTTGAATCTTTAGAAGAAAGAGCACATGCTTATTGTGACAAAGTAAAACCATATTATGACGAAATTCGTTACCACGCTGATAAGTTAGAATTAATGGTTGATAATGAATTCTGGGTTTTAACAAAATACAGAGAATTATTATTTACGAGATAATATTTTTAACAATAAATCACAAAACCGATGAGAAATCATCGGTTTTTTTTATTCAAATTTTCTGAATCCCTTGAGTTATTGTATCTTTGCAATCCAATAAAAGTATATGGCAGATTTAGGTCTATTAGATAAATTAAGAGCAATCAAACAACGTTTCGATGAGGTGGCAGATTTAATCATCCAACCAGATATCGTAACAGATCAAGCTCGTTATGCGAAATTAAACAAAGAATATTCTGATTTGAAAGACTTTGTTGAAATGCAAAAACAATACGAAAACTTAATCAATGTAATTGAGGAAGCAGACGAAATTATTCAAGATGGTTCTGATGCTGAAATGGTTGAGTTAGCTAAAATAGAAAAAGACGAAGCAATCAATGCGATTCCACCTTTAGAGGAAGAAATCAAAATGATGTTGATTCCAAAAGATCCAGAAGATGAGAAAAACATCATTGTCGAGTTACGTTCTGGTACAGGAGGAGATGAGGCAGCGATTTTCGTAGAAGATATTTACCGTATGTATTCGATGTATTTCAAAGAAAAAGGATGGAAACACGAAGTATTAAATACTTCTGAAGCATCTGGAAAAGGATACAAAGAGTTGGTAATGCAAGTAGAAGGAAATGCAGTGTATGGAACGATGAAATACGAATCAGGTGTTCACCGTGTACAACGTGTTCCTGAAACAGAATCGCAAGGACGTGTGCATACATCGGCGATTACGGTTGCGGTTTTACCAGAAGCAGAGGAGGTTGATGTAGTGATTAATCCAGCAGATTTGGAGTATCAAACAGCTCGTTCATCTGGTGCGGGAGGACAAAATGTAAATAAAGTTGAAACGAAAGTTCAATTAACGCACAAACCTTCTGGAATTGTAATTGTTTGTCAAGAAGCGCGTTCTCAACATAAGAACCGTGAAAAAGCCTTACAATTATTACGTACAAAATTGTATGAAATCGAGTTCGAGAAAAAACATTCAGAACGTTCTGCTCAACGTAAATCATTAGTTTCGACTGGTGACCGTTCTGCTAAAATTCGTACATACAACTATCCGCAAGGACGTGTAACAGATCACCGTATCAACAAATCAATTTATAATTTGGATAACTTTATGAATGGAGATATTCAAGAAATGATTGATGCATTGAAAATGGCAGAAAATGCAGAAAAATTAAAAGGTTCGGAAGAAGATTTCTAAAATCAATTCTAAATCTTAGATCATACAAAACACTTCAAGAAATTGAGGTGTTTTTTTATATTTAATTCGTTGTTCATTTTGATAATTTTATCAAAAAAAAACGTCTGTTCGAGTGGAATTCTGTAAGAATTTTGTATCGAGAATAGTTTTTTAATGATAAAATTCTATTCTCGATACAATTTTTATTCACTCTGTTTCTAAAAATCACTCGAATTGACGAATTTTTAATTAAAATGAATAATAGGTATATTTAAAAGTAAAATCAATAATATGATGAAAACAAGAGTTAAGATTTGTTGTATTAGTAGCAAAGAAGAAGCACAACAAGCAATAAAATATGGAGCAAATGGATTGGGTTTGGTGGGTAATATGCCAAGCGGACCTGGAGTAATTGGTGATGATTTAATCAAAGATATTACTAAAATTATTCCACCAACATTAGCTTCGTTTTTATTAACAAGTGAAACAACAGCAGAAACAATTATTCACCATTATAAAAAAGTTTATACAAATACAATTCAGTTAGTAGATGAGCTGAAAAACGAAGAATATCAAATTTTGAGAAACGAATTACCTTGGGTAAAGTTGGTACAAGTGATTCATGTGATTGATGAAAATTCGGTAACGGAAGCGGTAGAGAAATCTCAGTTTGTAGACGCTATTTTGTTGGATAGCGGAAATCCTAACTTACAAGTAAAAGAACTGGGAGGGACAGGGCGCACGCACAATTGGGCGATTAGCAAAAAAATTAGAGAAGAAATTAACATTCCTCTATTTTTGGCTGGCGGTCTTCATCCTGATAATATTCGTGAAGCGATTGATGTTGTTCAGCCTTTTGGCGTAGATATTTGTAGCGGTGTAAGAACTGATGGAAAATTAGACGAAAAGAAATTAGACGCTTTTTTTAGAGCGGTTAATGGTTAGAAAAATAAAATCCTTGTCAAAGTTTTGAATCTTGACAAGGATTTTTTTTCTAATTTTCTTTGTCGCTTGAGTCTAAAAGGAATTTGTAAACCGTTTTATCTCCATTACTAGTTATTCTTATAATATTGATAGTATCTTTTCTTTTTTTACTATGGAATTTAATATCTCCAATTCTCAAATTGTAAAATCTCATTGAATCGGATAAATCATTATGATTTAATAATTTTCTTTCATTTAATTTTTTTAAGCTCGATGATTGAATATAAATTGAATCATTTGGATTTACATTTCCTATTTTAATCTGTTTGATTAAGTACGTACAAAATACATTTAATTTTAAATCATTTTTGTCAGAAATTTCTTTATATGAGTGAGAATGTGGAGCTCCTGTAATTGCTAAAAAGCAAGAGTTTAAAGTTAAAATAATTAAAATAAAGAAAAGAAAATTGAATATTTTCATATTAGAATACTGTTTAGTCTTATTTTTTATTATAATACATCGTATTTATTAGATATATTAAAATCACCAATTATTGGAAATGCTTTGGTAATTTGATTGAGTTGGTTAATTATATCTTTAAGAAAAGTTTGGTCAAAATCAATATCAAAAGTTAGATTCGCAGAATATATACCCGATTTATCATTACACTCAATACTTGCTCTTAATTTACCAGAACCATCTCCTGAAATATCAATTTTACAATATTTTTCTAAATCAGAAAATATTACTTTTCCATCTAATTTATTATATAAAATTGCGAGCTTTTGTTTAAAATCTTCAAAAGTTATTGTTAGAATTTCAGCTGAATATTTACCTTGAAATGCTCCTCCTTTAACCTCAATATAACAATTAATCCAATTATTATCATAATCAATTTCTGAGTTATAGTTTATTAGATTTTTTGTCGAAATTCTTATAAAATTTCCTTGACTTTTTATTTCAAAAAATAGATTTTCTGTTGAGTTCATTCAGTGTAATGTTTGGAAAGCTTGTATATAACTAATTTCTTGTAAATATAATTGTTTCTAAAATTACATTCGTCTAAAACAAGTCTGTTTGTAATAAACGTAAGATTACATTCATCTAAAACAAGTCTGTTTATAATAAATGTAAGGTTACATTCATCTAAAACAAGTCTGTTTGTAATAAATGTAAGGTTACATTCATCTAAAACAAGTCTGTTTGTAATAAATGTAAGATTACATTCATCTAAAACAAGTTTGTTTGTAATATCTGTAAGGTTATATTGATTAATAATATATTGACTATATTTATAAAACATTAAAAATAAATGAATTATAAACACTTAATTAACCTGTTATGAAAATTAATTTACAAAAATTATCGACAAAAAATCTGGCGACATTAGCGCAGCGAACTATCAACTCTTCTCAAGCCGGAAATTACACCATTGTAGAGAACCACCCTTTGTTGCTGTCGCTTATTGCGAGTTATCAAAACTACGACACGGTATACACAAAGTTGACCTATAGCGGAAAAGGAAAAGAGGTGGCGACAGCGGATAAAGAGAGAGATGTTGCATTTAGTAACATGAAGGCTTTCTTGAATGGTTATCGTAAATTGACTTCTGTCGCGAACTATCAAGATGCGGAAGCTTTGTACAAAGTTTTCCAAATGTTTGGACTGGATTTAGACAGATTGAGTTATTCTGCCGAAACAGCTCAATTGAAGAAGCTTATCGAAGAATTAGAAAAGCCAGATAATACATTGCGTATTATTAACTTATCGCTTGTATCAGCTTTTGATGATTTGAAAACAAAACATACCGATTTTGAGATATTATTTGCGCAACAAGCAGAGGCTAATGCAGATCTTCGTCAAATATCGAGTGCGTCATCTTCTCGAAAAGAATTGGAACAAGTACTGCGATCTTACCTCAATCTAATTACAGCAATGAAAGATGTACCGGATTGGTCTAATTTGTACCACGATTTGAATGAGATTGTGAAAGCAGCAAGAAATAGTGTGTTGCCTGCAAGTTGAACAAGTAAACAAACGAGCCGAAATTGTAAAAATACTAAACGTTAATTATTGAATAATAAAACCTCCACCCAAATTGCTTGGGTGGAGGTTTTTTTGAGATGATTTTTCGAAATATTTAATTAGATTTATAAATAATTAACTACATAATAATGACTAAACTATTAACACTAATTATCTTATTTGTTTTTACAAACTTATTTGCTCAAAAACAATTTACTATTTCTGGAAAACTTGATGGATTTGATGAAAATGCATTGGTCAAAATAAGTATTAATAATGCTCCTATTGATAGTGTCGTATTAGTTAAAGGGGGTTATAAATTAGAAGGAAAATTAAAAGAGGTTCCATCTTCGGTTTATATTACAGTCAAAAATGGAAAAGATTATCATTCTGCACTTCTTTTTATTGGTAATGAAAAAATTACACTAAATGCCACAAAAAAAGATTTTCCTTATGATGTAAAAACTTCTGGATCTGAGTATGACGAGATGAGGTATAAATATGCTCAGTTTGATAAAGATTATACGATAAAACGACGAGAATTTTTAACTGATATGATGTCGCTTCGTGAACAAAATAAATGGAATGATAGTTTACAAAAAGCATACTGGGGTAAAGTAGAACCTTATGGTAAAATAACTGCATTAGATAATGAATTTGCAAAGAATAGTCTTCAATTTTATCAAGATAATATAAATTCATACTATACACTTTCATTAGTTAATTCATACAAGACAGAATTGTCAAAAGAAGTTTTAATTGATTTGATGAATAAGTTAGAATCTAAATATAAAAAATCAGCCTATTACAAATCTATCATGACAGATATTAATACAGAAAAGTTAAATATTGGCGACAGTTATATAGATTTTATGGCGTATAATCAATCAAATAAAAAAGTTAATTTTTCAGATTATTTCAAAGGAAAATATGTGTTATTAGATTTTACAACTTTTTATTGTGGATTCTCTTTAGAATCTATTCCTGTTTTAGATCAAATAAAGACTAATAATCTTGATAAGTTAGAAATTGTAAGTTTCTATGTAGATAAAGAAGAAATTGGTTATAAAAACTTTCTTTTAAAACATGCAGAAGATTGGATTTCGCTTTGGGATAAAGAAGGTAGAACAGGAGGTA
Source organism: Empedobacter sp. R132-2 (assembly GCF_030324375.1). Classification (NCBI taxonomy): domain Bacteria; kingdom Pseudomonadati; phylum Bacteroidota; class Flavobacteriia; order Flavobacteriales; family Weeksellaceae; genus Empedobacter; species Empedobacter sp. R132-2. Next base: position 266,488 of record NZ_JACAGG010000001.1, on the reverse strand, counting down.
CTTATACAAAATACAAGATTATCGGTACACCAACTTTTTATCTTTTTAATCCAGAAGGAAAACTTATTCTAGCAGATTTTGGATTAGATGAAAAGAAAATTACAGAATCAATCAAATAAAAAAAATCCATCCCAATAAATTGAGATAGATTTTACATTTATAAAAAACTGAAAATTAAAATAATTATTCTTTTTTAATGTCCTGCACTGATTACTTTACCTGCTCCTTTTTTGATAAAGAACAGAATAAATGGAATACAGATTAGGAAAACTACACCCAAATACAAGAAAACATCCATATAAGTTAACACAGTTGCTTGTTTGGTAACTTGTAAATCGAGTAGGTTATAGGCTTTATTTAATGCTTCATTTGGGGCAAAACCTTTACTAATGAAGCTCATTTGTAAATTCTGAATATGTTTTTGTACATCAAAATCGGATGTATCAAGATGCGAAACTAAATTTGTTCGGTGTCCAACTGTCCAACGAGAAATAAATGTTGTAATAATCGCGATACCAAAAGATCCTCCTAACTGACGCATCATTCCTGTAAAGGCAGCTCCTTCACCAATTTGTTGCCCTCTCAAGCTCGAAAGTGAAAGTGTGGTAACAGGTACAAATAATAATCCCAATCCAACTCCACGAACAATTAATGGCCAAAAGAAATGCTCGGAACCTGTGTCTGGTGTTAAGATTTTGTATGACCAAAAACTGTAACAGAAAAAGATAAAGAATCCTCCTGCAACCATGTATTTTGGTGGTACACCTTTTTGTAACATTGTTGCGATGATTGGCATCATGAATGCAGTCATCAACGACGAAGGAATTAATAATAAACCTGCATCAGTTGCAGTCCATCCTAAGATTGATTGTGTATAAATTGGAATAATGAATGTCGATCCATATAATCCAAATCCTAAGATGAAGGATAAAATAGTACCAACTGCTAAGTTGCTATCTTTCAGTACACGTAAATTTACAATTGGATGTTTGAAAACTAATTCTCGCCAAACAAATAAAATGAATCCGAAGAAACTTGCGATACTCAAGGTTACAATTGTCGAATCTGAGAACCAGTCGTCTTGTTGTCCGTGTTCTAATACATATTGTAACGATCCAACTGCAATGGCTAACAAAATAATTCCCAAGAAATCGACTTGGCTTAGTTTTGATTTCTCTGCATATTTTGGGCTACGAACAAATGATATCGTTAACAATACGGCAATAATCCCGATCGGAATATTGATGTAAAATATATATGGCCAAGACCAATTATCAATAATATAACCTCCTAAAGGCGGACCAAGCGTAGGACCAACAATAACTCCCATTCCATAAATTGCCTGCGCTAAACCACGCTTTTCGGGTGGATAACTTTCGGTAATGATGGTTTGCGAAGTTACCAACAGTGCTCCACCACCAAGTCCTTGAATAAATCGGAACAAGATAATTTCCCACAACGTTGTTGCATTTCCACAAAGAAATGAGGCAACTGTAAAAATGATAATCGAAGCCGCAAAATAATTGCGTCGTCCAAATTGTTGCGACAACCAGCTGGTCATCGGTACTACAATTACATTGGCAATTGCGTAAGCGGTAACCACCCACGCAATATCAGTTAAAGAGACACCCAAACTACCTTTCATGTCATTCATCGCAACGTTAACAATTGTTGTGTCAACAATCTCTAACAATGCACACATGATGGCGGTAATGGTGATGATTACACGTCTTGCACCATATTCAACTAAATTATTTTCTTCCATAATTTTTCTGAATAGGTGTTATTACTTTGCAGAAGTATTCGATTTTAAAAGAATATCAGCTTCCACGTTCATACCTGGACGAATCATTTTCAACATTTCGTCTTTTTGATCGATAAATTCGATTTTAATAGGAAGACGTTGAACTGTTTTTACGAAGTTACCAGACGCATTATCTGGAGGTAATAACGCAAATTTAGCACCAGTTGCAGGAGATAAAGACGTTACTTTCGCTTTGAATTCGTGGTTTGGATATGCATCTACTTTGATGATGGCTTCTTGTCCAACTCTAATTTTTTCTAATTGAGTTTCTTTGTAATTTGCCACAACCCAAATATTATTTGTAGTCACAATATTAAACAAAGATTGACCAGCTTGAACCAATTGTCCTGGTTGTAAATTAATTTTAGAAACTTGTCCATCTTCAGCTGCAATTACATACGTATAAGACAAATATAATTTTGCATTATCGATGTTTGTTTTGCTTTGACCTATTGCTGCTTCCGCTACTTTTATTTGTGCTTTTGAAGCATCAGCTTGCGCTTTCGAAGTGTTCACTTGTTTTGCTGTAGCTTGCGCTTGTTTTGCTGTAGAAGCTAATTGAGCACGAGAAACACCTAATTGTTCTTGTACAATTCGCAATTGCTTTTCAGCTGTTTCTTTTGCTGCTAAAGCTTGCTCGTATTGTTGTTTTGTGATCGATTGATTTTGGTATAATTTATTGTAACGATCAAAATCATTTTTCGTTCTCCAAACTTGTACTTTTGCTGCTTCTACATTTGCTTGAGCTGTATTAACACTTGCTTGAGCTGTTTCGATTGTTGTATTTGCTGCAACAGCACCAGCTTCTGTCACTCCAATTGCTGCACCAGCTTGAGAAACACCTGCGTGAGCAACTCCTAATTGACCTTCTGCTTGTAATAGAGCATCTTGCGATTGTTGCAATTTCAAGGCAAATTCAGATCCGTCCAAAACAACTAATGTATCACCTTTGTGAACCATTTGGTTATCTTCTACTAAAATCTTCTGAATGTATCCTGAAACTTTAGGTATAACAGGTGTTATTTTTGATTCAATTTGTGCATCATCAGTAATTTCGTGCGCTTGTCCGTGTAAATATTTATAAACTCCATATCCACCTCCAAGGATGATTAATGCTCCTAAAACGATGATAAATTTTGAATTTATTTTTTTCTTTTCTTGATTATTTTCTTCCATATCGAGAGGTGTTATTGTACGTTTTCTAATAAAATTCCTGTAGTATAGTAATATTCGTAGATCGCTAATTGTTCGTCAGCATCTCCGACAACTTGATTGATTTTTGCTTGCAATTGTTGTACATCTGCTTCTAATAAATCGTCTGTATCAGCCAATCCGTTGTCATTTTTATCTTTTACAATTCTGTAGTTTTCGTTCGCTTGTTCTACAGCTTCTTTGTAAACATTATTTTTCTTTTTTGCTAAATCATACTTTTGAAAAGCTTCGTTCATTTCAACTTTAGCTTTATCAATTGTCGTTTCTTTTTGCATCTCATTTTCTAATTTCTGAGCTTTTGCAATTTCAACTTCTGCTTTATTTTTATACAAAGAAGATAAATCATATTTCAATCCAACACCAACATTTGTTGCATTTGTAACCGAAGCAACTTTATCAATATCCATCGCAATATATCCAGCTGAAACCGCTAATTGAGGGTAATAAGCTGCTTTCGCAATTTTGATTTGACTATCAGCAATCTGATTTTTTACATCATATGATTTAACATCTGTACGATTGACGTAATCTTGAGAATTTTGATTGATGGTTTTCAAGGTTTCTACATTATCAACATGAACGATTTTACTTTCGTCTTGTCCAGTCAATAAATTCAATCGGTAATTAATGTTTTTGTATTGCGTTTCGGCTTCATCAATTGCAACTTGCACATTCGATGCTTGTAATTTTGCTCTCAACAAATCATTTCTCGCGATGATTCCGTTATCCAAAAAGTTTTGAAAATCTTTCACACGTTGATTTGCTCTCACTAAGTTTTCATTCAAAACATCGATAGAACGTTGCGTTTTGTACAATCCAAAATATAAATTAATAGCTTGCCAAACCACATTTTCTTTTGTTGCTTCGATTTGTAAGTTTGATAAATCAACCATCAATTCACTGCTTTTGATTGCATTTTTAATTTTAAATCCAGCAAAAACAGGGACAGAAGCACTTGCTTGTCCTAATAATAATTGGCTCGGTTCAACTCCCATTCCTCCACCAGAAGATTGCATCGGAAGTTTGATGTCTACATTTGTTGTCGTAAACAAATGCATGTATTGTCCACTCAACGAAATGTCTGGTAAACGATTGTTTTTCGCGCTTTGTACTTTATACTCACTTGTATTTTTAGCAGCTTCGGCAACTTTCACAGATTTGTTGTTCTGCAAACTTTGTTGAATAACTTCCTGCAAAGAAACGTTGGTTTCCTGCGCATGAGCGAAAGTAGCAACAACTAAACAAATCGGTAAGAAAATTTTATTTTTCATCGTATAGTAAAATTGCTTTTAAAGAATCTATTAAATAAGGGTAATATTCTTCGTGAATATGTTCTGTAAACTCTTCATGAGAAGATAATCCCCATTGTTTCATATATGTTTTTTCGTTCAAAATCAAATAAGATGTTCCACCAATAACTACCATTACAACAGCTTCGGCAGGAGCTTTTCTTTTAAAAACGCCTTCAGAATATCCTTCACTAATAATATTTGTGATATATTCTAAATTTTTTGTTTTTAAGTCATTGACTTTACAATCAATTTCTAAAATTGAATCTCTTTTCGAATATTCTCTTGCCATAATTCGATGAAATTCAGGTTTATCCAAAATTCTATTCAAATAAGCTTTTAGGATTGACTGTAACTTTTCAAATGGAGAAAGTGTAGAATTTTGTGAAATTGAGGCCAATGATTCATTGAAAGTTGTGATACGCCAACTAAATAAATTCTCGACCAATTTATCTTTTGATCCAAAATAATAGCTAATCATCGCAATATTAATGTTTGCTTCTTTTGCAATTTCTCGAACACTTGCAGCATCAATTCCTCGTCTTCCAAAAACTCGTTCAGCCGCGCCCAAAATTTCTATTTGCTTCTCACTTAATTTCATCTTATAAAAATTGAACGCGCAAAGTTAAACAAACGTTTAATTAATTTAAAAAAAATAAGTATTTATTTTAATGATTTTTTATAATTCATTGATTAACTTTTGTCTATGAAAGAAATTTTTCTACATCATATTTGGAAATTGAATCAATTTTCACATCAAAGCTTACAAACTTTTCATGGAGATTTCATTGAAATTGTGAAAGTTGGAAAGTTAAACCATCATGCTGGGCCAGATTTTTTGGAAGCAGAAATCATCATTGGCGATAAATTGTGGATTGGAAGTGTCGAAATGCATGTCAATTCTTCGGATTGGAATTTTCATCAACATTCGAATGATTTATCGTATCAAAATGTGATTTTGCATGTTGTATGGAATCACGATTGTGAAGTTGATATTTTGCGTCAACGTAATGTACAAACTTTGATTTTACAAGATTTTGTAAAACCGGAAATTGTTTTTAATTATCAAAATATTATTAATTCTAAGTTGGATAAAATTTATTGTGAAGAATTTTTAGATTCAATTGATTTGAAGCAATTTTCTTTTTGGTTTGAACGAATTTTAATCGAACGTTTCGAAGAAAAAACAAACGATATTGTACAAATTTTAGAACACAATAATTCCAATTGGGAAGAAACATTGTTCAAAAGTTTGGCAAAGAATTTTGGATTAAAAGTTAATGTAGAAACTTTTGAGATTTGGGCAAATTCTTTTCCGTTCAAAGTTTTGCAAAAAATACAATTTAATGCCCAAAAAGTTGAAGCCTTGTTTTTTGGACAAGCCAGTTTTTTAGAAGAAAACTATGAGAATGATTATTCTAAGCAATTAAAAAACGAATATCAATTCCTGAAAAATAAATATCAATTAGAATCAATTGAAAATAGTTTGTTCCGATTTTCGAAAATGCGACCAATTGGTTTTCCGACGATTCGTTTGGCGCAATTAGCATCGATTTATGTGAATTATCAAAGTTTGTTTTCTGAAATTATTCAGCCAAAAAATTTGAAAGAATTTTATAAAATCTTCGAAAATTTGGAATTAAATTCTTTTTGGGAAACGCATTATACATTTAAGAACGAATCAAAATTTCAACTCAAAAATCTTTCAAAAGATAAAATAAATAATTTGCTCATCAATTCTATTATTCCGATTCGTTATGCTTTTGAGCGACAAAAAGATGAGGTAGAAATTGATTTTTATTTGGATTTATTAAATGAAATGGAAGCGGAAAATAACTCGATTTTAGATGAATTTGAACGAATTGGTTTTGAAAATAAAACCGCAAAAGATTCTCAACAATTAATTCAACTTAAAAAAAGATATTGCTCCGAAAAAAAATGTTTAAATTGCGCTATCGGACAACAAATTTTACGTTAAATGAAAGATCAAATTAGGAATTTTACTGAAACAGAATGGTTTAATGTGATTTCGCGATTTGCAGACAAATTGGGAATTCGCGTTGCAAAATTACGTTTGATTTTCATTTATTTAACCTTTGCAACTTTCGGTTTAACCTTTATTGGTTATTTTATTATGTTATTCTTTTTTTGGGTAAAAGATTGTTTTGTTATCAAACGAAAATCGGTTTTTGATTTGTAAAAAATATTTACAAATACTTAAAACCTTTTATTAATTTTAGATTTCTTAATTTGTTAAATATTTGATGGTTATGTCGTTTTCGATATCGTGAGTGTTTGATAAGGATATTATTTTCACTTCTTTTCCAACCAAGATGAAATATTTAAAAAAATCTACTTTTTACCTGAATAAATCGCAAAGATTTGGCTTGTATTTATTATTTGTTTTGATTTTGTTATTTGAGATTTTTCAACATATTTCAGTTGAAAAAGAAACATATCAATTATCAGAAGCAGATAAAGCTTTGCTAGCAAATTATCAAAAAACTCCGAAAAATTATACATTTAATTCTACTTCAAATAAACAAGTAAAAGATTCAATCAAACCCTTTAACCCAAACGAATTATCTTTAGAAGATTGGATGAATTTAGGGTTTTCGGAACGTCAAGCCGAAGTCATTTTGAAATATAAAGGAATTGTTGGCGGAGAATTTACATCGAAAGAACAGCTTAAGAAATGTTATGTTATCGATGAAGGAAAGTATAATGAATTAGCTCCTTTTGTTCTTTTACCAGAACAATCTAAATCGAGTTTTATAGATTATTCATCACCAAAAACTAAAATAGTTTACAAAAATTTCAATCCAAATGATTTGCCACAACAAGGCTGGGAAAAACTTGGTTTTTCGCCAAAACAGGCAGAAATAATCATGAAATATAAACAGATTGTTGGAGGAAAGTTTACCTCGAAAGAGCAATTGAGGAAATGTTTTGTGATTGATGATGCGAAATATGCAGAGATGAAAACGTATATTTTGTTACCAGAAAAATCAAAGGAAGATGAAAAAAATGAGAAAAAACAAAGTGGCAAAAAGATTCAATATGTAAAATTTAATCCAAATAGTTATTCTGAAAATGATTGGCAAAAAATAGGTTTTTCGTCTAAACAAGCTGCTTCAATTATGAAATATAAAAATATTTTGGGAGGTCAGTTTAAATCGAAAGAACAATTGAAAAAATGTTATATGATTTCGGATGAAAAATATGCAGAAATGGAATCTTATATTGATTTACCTGAAAATGTAATTTATAAAGCTGAGCAGCCAAAAGTTGAACAGTCAAAAAGTGAAGATAAAGTAGCAGAAAAAATAGAAATAAAAGGTAAGTTTAATCCAAATAATTTGAGTCATGAGGATTGGATAAAACTCGGTTTCACAGAGAAACAAGTAAATACGATTCTTAATTTTAAACGTTCGTTAGGTGGGAGTTTTAAAGATGCAAAAACATTGAAAAGATGTTATGCGATAAGTGAAGAAAAGTTTAGGGAAATTGAGCCTTATTTGGTTTTTGAGTGATTATTCATTCATAGGTTAGTTTTAAAAAATAAACGCGTTATAGGATTTCCTAAACGCGTTTATTGGTTTTTATAATTTCTGATTATTAGTAGTTAAACAGCTCTTCTAACGTTAATTCTTTTACTTGTCCAAGTTTTTCAACAGATGGCCAATCTAAGTTTTCTTTCTTACCAATTAAACCAACATTGAAGTTTTGACCTTTGATATGTTTTTGGAAAAATTGATCCAATTGTTCTAATGTTAATTTAGATGTTTGATAGTAAATATCTTTATTGATATCATAATTTAGACCTTTATCTTGTAATGATAACCAATAAAAGAACACATTTGCTTTTGTATAACGACTTGTAGCGATTTGCTTAAGTGCTGCTTGTTTAGAATTATTGAATTGATTTTCTGCTTTTGGCATATTATTCATTAATTCTTTCATTGCGTCAACAGCTTGTGGCAATTTGTTTGCTTGTGTTCCAATTACAGCTCTTACATAATTGTAATTATCTTTTTTATTTGCATTAATGTAATAAGAACCAGCAGAATAAGCCAATGATTTAGACTCGCGAATTTCTTGGAAAACGATAGATGACAAACCTCCACCAAAATACTCATTGAAAATTCCTGTAGATGTCAACAAAGTTGGATCATATTTAGTATCACGAGCAAAGAAATTAATTTCCGCTTGTACCATATCGTAAGGAGCAAAATATACTTTGCCATCTGTAGCTGGTTGTGGATATTCTTTTTTCTTAGGATAATCTAAATTTTTCCCGAAATTATGATTTTGTTCAATTGCTTTTTTCGTTTCCGCTTCATTATTTCCGTAATAGAAAATTTGGTGCTTGTAATTAAAGAAATCTTTGATGATTTGCGTTAATTCTTTTGGATCAATAGCTTTCAAATCAGCTTCAGAAATAATATCTCTCGAGCGATTATTTGGTCCATATTGCGCATAAGTGTTCAACAAAGAAGAAATCACGTTTTTGTTCTTTTTTGAATTTTCTCTTGATTTCAAGATTGTTTTCACATATTCTTGGTAAGATTCATTATTTGCAACGGCATCACTTAAAAGATGTTCAAATAATTTGATTCCGCTTGTTAAGTTCTTTTGTAAACCTGTGATATAAACAGAAGTTCTTTCTGTACCAGGATTAACTCCATAATCAACACCAATTTTATAAAACTCTTTTTTCAAGTTTTCTGGCGAATATTTGGACGTTCCTAAATAATTTAAGTAATTAATCGCTAAACCAAGCTTTTTGTTATTGTCTGATCCCATATCCGCGATATAGTAAACAGAGCTAATATCGTTTGTCTTGTTCTGAATCGAAGTGAATTTTGCATTCTTGATTTTACTTTCGTTCAATTCTTTTTTGAAGTCAACAAAAACTGGTTTAATCTCACTTGATTTAATCTTCATGAAATCTTTGTACCAAGTAGATTCAGCATCACGATTCAATTGAATTGGCGTAATTCCAGGATTCGAAACACGTACCAAATCCTTGTTTTCACCTTGACGTTTGTAAACAATTACATAATTATTCGTATAATTATTCTTTGCAAAGTCCATTAGTTCTTGCTTTGTTACACGACCCATATCATCGTATTGATCGACAACTTCTGCCCAAGGAACATCATTGATATATGATTTGTACAAACTTGCTGCTAAAGAACGAGTATTTTCCCAGCTTTTCATACGAGATTTTCTTAAATCATTTACAACTGCTTCTATCATCCAATCATCAAATTCCCCTTTTTTGATTTTTTCAATCTGAGCAATTAATAAATCACGTACTTCTTCTAAACTTTGTCCCTGTTTTGGAGATCCAGAAAAAGAATGCATACCATAATCTCTAAAGAAAGAAGAAGAGCTTCCTGCTCCTAATGTTTTTTGCTGTTGATTGATATTTAAGTCGATTAATCCAGCTGTAGAATTACTTAAAATATAATCAATTAATGTTACATATTTTGCATCAGAACTTTTTGCTCCGTTAAAACGGTAAGCAAACTGAACACGTTCCGAAGATGGACTAAAAACTTCGCTTGTTACAATTGTTTTAATCGGCTCTTCTTTTGCAACATATTGTGCAGGTGCTGCTTTTGTAGCATAATTTCCAAAATATTTGTCAATCATTGGAACAGCCGTATCAAAATCGAAATCACCAATCAACATCACAGCCATATTGCTCGCTACATAATATTTATCGAAATAATTATGAATTGCAACCATTGATGGATTTTTTAAATGTTCTGAAGTTCCAATAGTTGTTTGTGTTCCGTAATGCGATTTTGGAAACAATGTTTCCATCATTTTATAAAAAACTAAACGTCCATCATTGTCTTGTGAACGATTAAATTCTTCGTAAACGGCTTCTAATTCAGTATGAAAAAGACGTAAAGTTAATTCACTAAAGCGCTCAGATTCTACTGTTAACCATTTCTCTAATTCATTATTCGGAATATTATTATGATAAATTGTTTCTTCTAAAGATGTATGTGCATTAGTTCCTGATGCTCCCAAAGATGAAATTAATTTATCGTATTCGTTTGCCACAGCATATTTGGATGCTTCTTGCGAAACTTGATCAATTTTTTTATAGATTTCTACTTTTTTTGCAGGATCTTTTTCTGCTTTGTGCTGTTCGTATAAATCTGAAATTTGTTGGATCAAAGGTTTTTCAACAGCCCAATTTTGTGTTCCAATTTTAGAAGTTCCTTTAAAAACCATATGCTCTAAGTAGTGAGCCAAACCAGTATTGTCTTCTGGATCGTTGTTAGAACCTGTTTTTACAGCTATATGAGTTTGGATTCTTGGTTCGTCTTTTATTTGAGCCAAATAGATTTTCAAACCATTTTTTAGCGTATAAATTCTTGTATTCGAAGGATCATTTTCTACCATTTCGTAGGTATATCCTTTATTGTCAGTTTTTTTCACTGTTTTTAATTGTGCGTGAGTAAATACAGAACCAAAAATGATTCCGCAGATCAAAATAGATTTCCTCATGTATTAATTTTTTAAGTTGCTTAAAAGTAATACATTAAAACGAATAAGAGAAAACTATTTTCGATATAGAGTTATTTTGTTAATCTAAAACCAATCATTGTAAAGAGTAAACCAATGAGTACACTCAAAAAAATATAAATAATTGGTGTGATGTAATTTTGTTGTTGAATTAAGTTGAAATTTTCATACGAAAAACTTGAAAATGTCGTGAAACCTCCACAAAATCCAGTTATCAGTAAAAAATTGAAATAGGTATTTCCTAAACCATTTTTGATTGAATATCCATATAAAGTGCCAATCAAAAAACAACCGATAATATTTGTCAAAAACGTAGCAAATGGAAAAGGTTGTGAATAATATTTTCCGATTCCGTACGAAATTAAAAATCTTGCAACACTACCAAAAGCGCCACCTAAACCGACAAATAGTATAGATTTTAAGAGATTCATTAAATTCTATTAACAATTTTAATTAAAGCTAAAAATAGTAAAATGATGAATGAAATAATTCCTAAAAAGAATAAACCTAATCCAAAATAAGCAATTGTAATTGTTCCAATATTCCAACCGATTAAGTTGATTGAATAACCTATCAAAATCAGTACTACTGAAATCAATAAAAATTTGAAATTATTTACTTTTTCTAAATTCATCATTCCTAAAGATGTGAAGCTAAAACAAGTTCAGCTTGACATCTGTATTTTATTTTGAGTATTAAATATAAAACTATTTTCCGATAAAATTCTTCACAGCAATTGCAACTTTTGCTCCGTCCATTGCGGCAGAAATAATTCCACCAGCGTAACCAGCTCCTTCAGCGCAAGGAAATAAACCAGCAACTTGCGTATGTTCTAAGGTTTCTTCATTTCTCGGAATACGAACAGGCGAAGAAGTTCTTGATTCTGTTGCCACAATATTTGCATTTTCGGTATAGTAACCATTCATTTTTTTACCAAATGTTTGGAAACCTAATTTCAAAGATTGATGAACTTCTTTTGGTAAAACTTCGCTCAATAAACCTGATGTTAAACCTGGTAAATACGAGCAATCATTTAATGAATTGGATAATTTCCCTGAAACAAAATCAGTCATTCGTTGTGCGGGAGCTTTTAATTTACCTTCACCAACTTGCCACGCTTTTTGCTCGACCATTTGTTGAAACTTCATTCCACCCAAAGGTCCAGTAAAACCATATTTAGCAAAATCTTTTTCATCAACTGTTACAACCATTCCCGAGTTTGCAAAGAATCCGTCACGTTTAGAAGGTGACCAACCATTTACTACCAATTCTCCTTCGTCTGTAGATGCGGGCGCGATAATTCCACCGGGACACATACAAAAAGAGAAAACGCCGCGACCTGCTTCTTGAGAAACTAATGAATACGAGGCTGGCGGAAGAAATTCGTTGCGTTCTGTTCCGATTGGACAATGATATTGAGCAGAATCAATCAAACTTTGGTGATGTTCTACACGAACGCCTAATGCAAAAGGTTTTGCTTCGATTAAAACTTTCTTTTCATCTAACATTCTGAAAATATCACGAGCCGAATGTCCCGTTGCTAAGATCAAAGAAGAAGTTTTAATTTTTTTATCATGATTAATTTCAATTCCTTTGATTTGATTATTCTCGATGATAATATCCGTTAGTTTTGTATCAAACCAAACTTCACCACCACATTCGATAATTGCTTCGCGCATGTTGGCGATAATCCCAGGTAACTTATTTGTTCCGATATGTGGATGCGCTTCTTGTAAAATACGCTCTGTTGCACCGAAATGGACAAACCATTGCAATGATTTCAGAATGTTTCCACGTTTTGTAGAACGCGTATATAATTTTCCGTCCGAATAAGTTCCAGCGCCACCTTCGCCATAACAATAGTTTGATTCAGGATTTACTTTTCCTTCTTTATTCATTGCTGCTAAATCACGACGACGATCACGAACATTTTTACCACGCTCGATGATAATTGGTTTTAGACCTTGTTCTATTAATTCTAACGCAGCAAATAATCCAGCAGGACCAGCACCAGCAATATAAACTTCGTGTTTGTTTTCTACATTTTGAAGATTTGGATGAAACTCGAAAGCATCAGAGAATTCTTCATTTACAAAAACATTGACTTGTAATTGGGAAATAATATTTCGGCTTCGTGCATCTAAAGAGCGACGAATAATTTGGTAAGCATTGATATTCTCTGGTTTTGTTTTAACAGCAGATGCTAAACGTTGTTTCAGAAGTTTCTCGTTTGCAGCTTCTGTAGGAGATATGCGTATTGTTACATTTTGAGGCATATTTATTGACTAAAAATTAGACTGCAAAAGTACATCAAACCATTTGAAATATTCGTTTTTAAACAAAAAAAGCTGTCTCATAAGACAGCTTTTCATTATTATATAAATTAAGATTATAATCCTAATTTTTTCAACGTTTGTTTTTGAACACCGTTTTTATGAACTAAAATATTTGTTGTTTTGTACTGAACAAAAGCTTTTGTTACATAAAGATATCCTTCGTAATCGTTAGTTAAACCCCAAGAGTTTTTCACGATGTAGTAATCTTTTCCGTTTTGATCTTTTGCAATACCAACAATGTGCATTCCGTGGTCATCAGTCGTTTGGTAATCATCAAAAGCAGCCTGACGCATATCTTCTGTAATTACTTTTTCTGGTTTTGGACCTTTGAACATATCTGCTTTTTGTTGCGCATTCATATCTGCAAAATCAACTTCTGGTACATACGCTACACCATTTTTCCAGCTAAATCCTTTTTCAGAAACGTCTGTTGCCCAAGCAACTGTAAATCCGTTTTTCAAAGCATAATCAATGTTATCAGTCATCTCTGTCATCGGAACATTGTAGAAAGATTCGTACGCCCAGTTATCAGGAATCGCTAATACAAACGGTTTGTAATAGTCGTGATCTTTAAAAGATGTAATCGCAACATAATCGTTTGGATTAATTCCTACCACTTGATCAGCAAATGTACGTGGTGTGTATTTTTTTCCGTTGTATGTGAATTCTTTTGGATATTCTCCTAAATAGCTATCCAAAACAGCTGTATAGGCTTTCTCCCAGTTTGGAGTTAATTTACCATTTGGATTTGCAACAACCGCTTTCAAAACTCCTTCTTGAATTGCAGCCATTTCACCAAATTGATTTGTTTTTGTTCCGTAATTCAAACCTGTGTAAGTTTCAGTTGGAACAGCTCCGTATTTTTTGATTGTATTCAAAACATCATAGAAAGAACCTCCGTCACCTAAAGTTGTTGCACCGTGCATGCGAACATATTGTTTTCCTTTCTCAACATATGTATTTCTCGCATTGAAAATTGGAGACAATTGAATAGGTTGTTTTCCCATTCTTAACATTTCTGATTCGAAGAAAGAATTTCCTGAATATGACCAACAAGTTCCTGATGAACCTTGGTTTTCTACTGGAGTTTTAGCTAAATTGATAACGTCAGTAAATTTGAAAGCTTCTTTACTATTTTCACTAACATTTTTGTTCAAAGAATTAACTAAATTGTCTTGTGCAGACACCAATTGAGCTGAAGCTAAAAATAAAGCTGAAGCTAAAACTGGATAAAAAATTTTACGCATTTTTAAATTTATTTTGTGTGAGTATTTTATAAGTAGCTAATTTCACGAAAATGTTAACAATAAACCTATAAAAATTTAAAGTTTTTTTAATAAAAATTCTTAGTATTCATTCACACAGTACGTTTGGTAAATTAAAACAGACTTGTTTGTGATAAAAGTTTCTTTACGGACATTACAAACAGATATGATTTAAATAAATGTAGGTTACAGATAAATAAACTTTGTAATGTTTTTTTAAAACTGGCTTAATATCCCAAAGTGGATTTTAGATTCTTTAAAATCGAATGAAGTTTCGTCTGTTTTACCAACTGCATAACTCAAATTGAAAATTCCCATTTTAGTTAAAAAAGAAATTCCAGTTCCTAAACTTAACAAAGACGTATTCAGATTTGCGCGTTTGTTATCTATAAAACCATAATCGGCGAAAAGTCCAATATAGAATGCTTCGCTTGGAACAAAACGATAATCTGCACTCAAAAATCCGTACATATTTGTTGTAATACTTTCTTCGTTAAAACCTCTAAAACTTCCGAAACCACCAATTCTGTACAATTCGTTTTCGGAGAAATCATCGTCTTTCGTGAGCAAACCTCTAAATTCTGCACCAGCTTTTAAGAAATGTTTTTTGGACAATTCGAATAAACGAAATGTTTTTAGACCAACTTCAATTTGATTGACGGTTTTATTTTCCAAATCATCTGTCCACGAAAAATTCTTTTCCTTTTTACGAATCGAATTTACCACAACATTCAACATAGATTTTCCTTCCATCAAACGAAAAGGATGTTTCAGGAAATAGTGATAACTCAAACCAAAACCAATTTTCGAATAATCGTCGTAGCTCGATTTTAGATAGGAATCATCTTCCAACAAAAAGTTAGACGATTGTATAATTCCGCTTACACCAATATTCGAGTTGAGGTTGAGTTGATAAAATAATCGCTCCGAAAAATCTAAATTCACAAAAACAGAATCTTGTTTGAAAAGCTTGAAATTCGTTTCCGAACCAATCGCAGATTTGAACAAATAAGGTACTTTAACACCAATATTCAACGACGTATTTTTATTTGCTGTTCCAATCCAATTTAACCTGATTTCTTCCAAACTATTGAACACGTTGTTCAACGAAAGTTGTACATTTCCGTTCAATCTAAAATCGCCGTTATCATCTGTTCCAAAACCTAAAACACCATCAAAATAATTTGAATTTACTTTGCGAGGATACAAATATAAAATCGTAGAATCAGGCTTAAATAAAGTTTGTGGTAATTGCGCTTCTGCAATATAATTGGTTTGTTGCATTAATGTCGAAATTGTTGCCAACTTCTGTTCATTGTATACTTCGCCAGTTTTTATATTGAGTCCATGACGCAAATAACCTTTGGATAATTTTTCGTAACCAACCAATTTTACACCATCTATTGTTCGCAGATTTCCTTTGTCTAAAACCAATTCAATTTTCTGTTCATTTTGTTCAAAACCATTTGGAACAAGTTTTATTTGCGCAAACGGATAACCTTGATTAGTGTTGGTTGTTGCTATTTTATTTAGAATAGAATCTAAATTATTTGTTGGGAAATAATTATTTTTATTTTCGAACAATTCATTGTTTTTCACCCAAATTGTTTGGTACAATTTTCCTTTATTTAGATAAACTTTTTCATTTTTTATCGAATCAATCGTCAAAGTATAATAACCTGTTTTTTGAAGCGAATCTAAAGATGAATCAAGATTTTTGCTTTCGAAATCTTTTGTATACGATTTTGTATCATCATTATATCGTAAAAAATGATATGTTTTTTCTTGTCCAAAAAGTAAAATAGTTTGGATCAAAAAGAAGAATATGTAGCCTAAAAATCGCATTGTTGCTTATAATAACGTATAAAATAGATGTTAAGTATTTGTTTTACTGATATCTATTAGTGTTCATGTGGAAATTAAAAATTATTTTTGACTTCAAATTTAAGATGAATGTTGAAATTATTTAAAATTACTGGATATTTAGAAGCTATTTCTGCGATAGTTTTGTTTTTTATCGCAATGCCAATGAAATATATTTGGGAAGATCCGACATGGGTAACATACGCAGGACGCGTACACGGAGGATTGTTTATAGCTTATATTATATTGGTTTATTTATTGAAAGAAAAATACAATTGGTCTTGGAAAATTTTTATGATCTTTTTTATCGCAGCAGTTATTCCTGGAGGAACAATTTGGGCAGAAAAAAGATTAATCGAAGGCAAAAAATATAAACAAATGTTGGCTGAAGAAGCGAAATAAGACAACGATTAGATAAAAAAGTAAAACCTTAAACGTGATTGTTTGAGGTTTTTTTATGTTTTAGGAATCAAATTTTTCTAAATAAAAAAAGCCGAAGATTAATCTTCGGCTTTTACAGAGCGGGAAACGAGACTCGAACTCGCAACATTCAGCTTGGAAGGCTGACGCTCTACCAATTGAGCTATTCCCGCGTAAATTTTCAAATCAAATTAAAAAGTACCTCAGGCGGGACTTGAACCCGCACGTCCTAATGGACACAGGATTTTAAGTCCTGCGTGTCTACCAATTCCACCACCAAGGCAAAATTTGATTTTTGAATTTAATATTTCAAAGAGCGGGAAACGAGACTCGAACTCGCAACATTCAGCTTGGAAGGCTGACGCTCTACCAATTGAGCTATTCCCGCGTTGTGAGTGCAAATATAAGGTCATTAATATTACTTTTGCAAGTGTTTTTCGAATAAATTTTACAACTTTTTTCTAATAAATTAATTTTGAAATATTTGACTTGTTGATTTTTTTTGAGAAATTAGGGAATTGAATTATTTTATGGAGAAATTATTTATTTTTTGTGGTGTTTTTCTTCTTGTGATGAGTTGTAATTCTAAGAAAAAGTTTGAATCAGATAAATGGATTCCTTTTGAGGAAGGAGTTTACGGACAAAATTATCGTTATAAGATGTTGGATGATTTGGTTAATAATGTTTTAAAATTTGATTCATATAATTCAAATGGAACTTCAAAAAATGAGGTTTATAAATTGATTGGTAAGCCTGATGAAATTTTAGATAAAATGGAGGTTTATTTAATTCAAGAAAAAATTGGTAAAATTGATCAAAATGGAGAAATTAAACTTTATTTAAAATATAGTGATAATTTGACGTTGAATTATTGGAAAATACAAGAAACAACTTACAAAGAATAAATTATGAAAATCCCTACAATTTATGGTATTATAGAACGTAGAATGTTAATCAATTTTTGTGTAGAATCACACTATATTGAGACGATTTTACCTCAACCTTTTCGTCCAAAATTGTACAAAGGAAAAGCAATTGCTGGAATCTGTTTGATTCGATTAAAAGATATAAAACCAAAAGGTTTACCTGATTTTGTAGGAGTGAATTCTGAAAATGCAGCGCATCGAATCGCGGTTGAATGGGAAGAAAATGGTGTGACAAAAGAAGGTGTATATATCCCGATGAGAGATACTTCTCTAAAATTGAATACGCTTGTTGGTGGTCGAGTTTTTCCTGGGAAACATTATTTTGCGAAGTTTAATGTTATAGAAGAAAACGATAATTATCATTTAGATTTCACGAGTTCTGACGATACACGAATTGAAATTGATGCAAAAAAATCTGTTGAATTTAATTCGAATTCGATTTTCGAAACGTTGAATGAAGTTTCAAAATTCTTCGAGAATGGTTCTGTCGGTTATTCTCCAAATGGAAATAATTTTGAAGGTCTAAAACTCGAAACCTATAATTGGGGAGTAGAACCTTTGGAAGTTTTACATGTGAAATCAAGTTTTTTTGAAAATGAAACAATCTTTCTAAAAGGTTCTGTTCAGTTTGATAACGCAATTCTGATGACCAATATCGAACATGAATGGAAGTCGTTAGAAAAGATAAAATGTTTGTAGTTTATTCTTTCCTTAAAATAAAATCTTCCTCATTTGTTTTTCCTAAATTAAACTGAAACATTTCACCATAATTTATAGGTATTTTGAATGCATTTTTGATTGGGATTTGTAGTACATAACACCACATTAAACGAATGATTCCTCCATGCGCAACAATTAATACTTTTTCGTATTGAGTATTTCTTAATTCGTTCATAAAATCAAAAAGACGGGCAGACATTTCTTGCATCGATTCGCCATTTGGCGTTTTAATTTCGACAAAATCGACGTACCAAGGTTCTATTTCTTCCGAAGGAATTTCGTTCCACGATTTCATTTCCCAATCTCCAAAATTGAATTCTTTTAATCGATCATCAAAAATAATTTCATTCGAGAAAGTTTCTGCCAAGCGTTGACAACGACTTAACGGACTTGAAAAAATTATATCAAAATTGCTTTCAATTTTAGTATGAATTTGTACCACTTCTTGATGAAAAGTGTCAGCTAGTTCCACATCAGTTTGTCCGTAACAAACGGATGAAGGAACATTAACTTTTGTATGTCGAATTACAGAAACTTGCATATAATTAAAACGCCAAGGTAAAACAAAACTTCGGTAACTTGTTGCACAGTTCCCAAGCAATCGCCCGTATATCCGCCAATATATTTCTTGAAATACCAGCCCAAATAAACTTTTCCTAGGTAACAAAGTGGTAAAATCAACAAGAATTTCCATTCGCCAAAAACAATAAAAGGCACAAGACAGAAAAGAAAACTAATGACAAGATTTTTTATCGGAAGAGCTTTATTTGCCATCGGTTTCGATTTACTTGTGTCGATGTCTGTTACATATTCGTGGGTATAAATCATCATTCCAGAAAAAAAACGACTAACCGAATGTGCTGCAATCAAACTGAAAATCATCAACCGAAAATTATTTTCTGCAATATGAACCAATGAAGTAAATTTCAATAATAACAATAAGATAACGCCAATACCACCATAAGCGCCAATTCGGCTATCTTTCATAATTGTCAAGATTTTTTCTTTGCCATAACCACCACCAAAACTATCGCAAATATCGGTGAAACCATCTTCGTGAAAGGCGCCAGTCAGCAAAACACTTGCAATAATTGTGATAATAATAGCGATATCAACTGGTAAAATAAATTGACAAATTGTATAAATCAATGCATTGAAAGCGCCAACTAACAAACCAATTGCAGCATAATATTTCTGTGATTGATTCATAATTTCGTTGCTATATGGAATTTTGAACGGAATTGGAATTCGAGTAAAAAACATCAAAGCTGTTAAAAAGTAGGTGATTTCTTTTTTTAGCATTCCACTTCAGTTTCTTTGTTACTCACGCCTGCAGATTCGAAACTTGCCATATCATTAAAAAAGTTAACCGCACTTTTGATAATTGGATAAGCCAACGCACAACCTGTTCCTTCGCCAACACGCAAATTGATGTTTAGAATTGGTTCTTCGTTGAAATAATTCAATAAATATTGGTGTCCAGATTCATCACTTTGATGACAAAAAATAGCATTATTTAGAATTTCAGGGTTCAATTTCGACGCAACTAAAATAGCAGCCGAAGCAATATAACCATCAATCATCAACAGCATATTGTGTTCATAAGCAGATAACATTGCAGCTGTCATTTGCGCAACTTCAAAACCGCCAAAAGTGGCTAAAATCTCTTTCGGATCAGTAATTTTTCCATGTGTATTCTTCGCTACATTTAGAATATTGATTTTATTCTGTAATTGCTCATCATTCAAACCTGTTCCACGACCAACACATTGTTCAAGAGGTAAATCAGTCAAATAATGTACAAGCATTGATGCGGAAGAAGTGTTCCCAATTCCCATTTCGCCAAAACCAATAATATTTGTTCCGTTTTGAGCGATTTCGTCTACAATTGTCTTCGAATAATCAAAACATTGTTCCAATTGATCCAAGGTCATGGCAGATTCGCGCAAGAAATTTTTGGTTGATTTGGCTACTTTACAATTTTTCAAAACCGAATAATCCTCGAAATCATAATTTACACCAGCATCAACAATGGTTAAATAAATCTCATTTTGATTACAAAAAACATTAATTGCTGCCCCATTATTTAGGAAATTAAAAACCATTTGGGGTGTAACTTCCGCAGGATAAGCGCTAACACCAGATTGCGCAATTCCGTGATCGCTTGCGAAAACAATCAGATGTGGATTGATTAATTCTAAATGTTTTTTTTGTTGAACCAAACCAATTTTAAGTGCAATTTTTTCTAATAAACCTAAGGCTCCAAGCGGTTTTGTTTTAAGATCAATAATGTGTTGAATTTCTTCTTTTTGCATTTTATACTAAACTAAATTTTAATAAAAAATGCTTTCGAAATCAAGTGCAATCAATTAACAAATAATAAAATACATGCAGTTTTGATTGAGCTTCAATCGCGAAAGCATCATCTAAAAAGTGGTCTGGCTTATAGTTTTTCTCTACTTACAGTTGCGCGACAGCTCGAGATTTGCACTCGATTCCCTTTTGTGTTAGTAAGGTAATAAAATAATCATAAAAGCAAAAAAACTATTTTTTAATAGCAATTATTCCTTGTATTGTTGGTTCTATTGAAATATCTCCCATAATAATTTCTTCCGCTACGAAATCTGCTCCATTCAATTTTAGTTTTTTTGGTAGATTTTTGCTTGTATAATTTTTATTAATTTCTATGTTTTTTTCGATTGAAGCTAGTCGAATATCAATTGGCAAACCTTTTAGAACATGGGATTTTATGGTGTATTCTTTACAAATTTTTACAGTTCGTTCTATCAATTCACCATTAATTAATAATCGGAAAGTAGAAAACTCTTGAATTCTTGTGTTATAACTTTTAGTAACAATTATTTTAAATTCAATCGATTCATTTTCTATAGAATTATTGATCGGTAATGGATTGTCATGACAAGCTGTATTAGGTTTTTGAGCTTTTGATGAAGTACTCATTAATCCAAAAGCAGAAAAAATAATGACATTAGAAATCGTTTTCTTAAAAAGATTTAGACCTAATTGACTTGGATGAAAAATACCACAATGAACGTTGCTTTTCTGAAATTCATTCGAAATTTCGTCATTTGTGAGGTTAGAAAAGTCAGTAATTTTATGTTGACATTTCGCACAAAAATTATCATCTCGTAATTTTTCTTAGCATGGAGTTGGAATTGTGATTTTCATATTTTTAAAGTTTAGATTTATAATAGAGATGATTTTATGAATAAAAATGTTGGTTTGATTTTTAGAAATAATTGATTTCGAATATTTGGATTTATGTACTATCTTTAACCACCTCTACTTACCTTTTAAATAAGATCAATTTTTAATGGAAAATTTTCACATCCCAACGAACGAAAAGCAAAGATTGCAAGCCGTTTACGATTATAATTTGCAAGGACATGATAAAGACGAAGAGTTGGAGGTTTTTGCAAATGCTGCGAGTTTGATTTGTAATGCGCCAATTGCGTTAATTTCTATTTTTGATGAAAATTATCAAGTGATTAAAGCAAATTGTGGAATAGATGTAGATATTGTTCCACGTCAACAAACTATTTGTCAATTTTCTTTAATGGAAGAA
Source organism: Empedobacter sp. R132-2 (assembly GCF_030324375.1). Classification (NCBI taxonomy): domain Bacteria; kingdom Pseudomonadati; phylum Bacteroidota; class Flavobacteriia; order Flavobacteriales; family Weeksellaceae; genus Empedobacter; species Empedobacter sp. R132-2. The sequence continues at coordinate 244,518 of NZ_JACAGG010000001.1, read as the reverse complement.
GAAATTTTGGTGATTGATGATGTGACGAAATTTGAACCTGCAAAAAATATTGCTGGAGTAAAAGCTGCAAATATTAAGTTTTATGCTGGTGTTCCGTTGATTGATGACAATGGATATGCGTTGGGAACCCTGTGCGTAGAGGATCATCATCCAAGAACGTTGGACGAAAAACAACGTAATTTATTGATTCAACTAGGGAAAAATATCACCAAATTATTGGTTAGTAAAAAGCGAAAAAAAGACGCCTCTTACTTTCAAAATATCTATAAAATATCTAATAATCTTATTGGAGTTGCAGATATTAATGGTGTTCTAAAATCTATAAATCCTTCTTTTAAAGAGGTTTTAGGAATAAAAGATGAAAAGACAATTATTGCAGAAAACTTTTTAGACTTTGTTTCGGAAAAGGATAAGAAAAAAGTTCAAATGTTTTTGGCTGATTTGAAAACTAATTCAGGTTCTATTGACTTCAAATGTTTGATGTGTTCAATAGAAACGAAAGAAGAAAAAATGGTTGAATGGTATACTAAATTAAACACTTCGTATGATAACGAGATTTTCTTATTTGGACGAGATATTACACTTGAAAACTCTAAAAAGGAGGAACTAGAAAACAGTGAACGTAAGTTTAGAAATTTTTTCAATTCTTCGCTTGGTTTAATGACGATTCACGATTTGGATGGTAATATTTTATCCATTAACAAAAAAGGTTTAGAATCGATAGGTTATTCTGAAGAAGAATCGAAAGATTTGGATCTTAAAAAATTAATCCCAAAATCTAATCAAAAAGAATATCAAACCTATATCGAAACAATTTCGCACAATAAGCAAGATTCAGGTTTAATGAGCTTGATTAAGAAAGATGGTTCGTTAACATATTGGTTATACAGCAATATTTTGGATAAAGATAACGAGGGAAATCCTGTTGTAATGAGTACTGCAGTTGATATGACACAAAGGACTTTGTTGGAAAGAGATCTTAATCGCGCAAGTCAATTGTTAGATCATACATACGAAGTTGCCAATGTTGGAGGTTGGAAATACGATTTAGTTAAGCAAGAATTAATTTGGACTGATATAACGAAAAAAATCCATGAAGTTGAACTAGATTATGAACCAAATGTAGAAACTTCACTCAATTTTTATGAAGCAAAAAGTAGTTATCCAAAAATAAAGAAAGCTTTTAGAGATGCGGTAGAAAAAGGAATCGGATATGATATGGAGTTGCAAATAGTTACCCAAAAAGGAAAAACAATTTGGGTAAGATGTAAAGGAATTCCAGAGTTCGTAAATGGAAAATGTGTTAGCGTTTTTGGAACTTTTCAGGATATTGATGAGAGAAAAAGTTATACGTTAGAGTTGGCTCGACAAAAAGCTATTTTCGAAACATTTATTAATCATGTACCTGCATCTGTTGCAATGTTTGATAAGGATATGAATTATCTAACTTTGAGTAATCAATGGTGTGATGAATTTGTAGTAAAAAAGAAAAATGTGATCGGAAAATCTCATTATGAAATGTACAATGTTCCAGAAGAAAGAAAAGCGATTTATGACGCTTGTTTGCAAGGTGAAAGTTATTCGGATGAAGATATGATTTATCGCTCACCAAAATATGATACGGATCAACACTATTCCTGGGCGATTCATCCGTGGTATATCAACAAAAAACAGATTGGTGGTCTGATTATGTTTTCGCAAAATATAACAGAATCTGTCAAGAAAAATAAAGAACTTAAAAAAGCCAAAAAGAATGCTGAACTCGCTAGTAAGGCAAAGTCTGAGTTTTTAGCCAATATGAGTCACGAGATTCGAACGCCGTTAAATGGTGTGATTGGTTTCTCTGATTTATTATTGAAAACGCCACTTAATCCAACTCAAAAACAATATTTGAATTTTATTAATGATTCTGCAAACTCATTATTGTTAATAATAAATGACATTTTAGATTTCTCTAAAATTGAATCAGGTCGAATGGATGTTTCGATAGAAAAAAATAATTTGTTCGAGTTAGGAAATCAAGTAATCAATGTGATTCTTTATCAAGCCGAAAACAAAAAAATTGAATTGTTGTTGAATATAGATAATAATTTACCTCAATTTATTTGGATTGACGAAGCTCGATTGAAACAAGTGTTAATTAATCTACTTGGAAACGCTGTGAAATTTACGGATAGTGGAGAAATAGAACTAAAAATTAGTCCAGTTGAACCAATTGTGAAAGGAGAAAAAGCAAAACTGAGATTCTCTGTTCGTGATACAGGAATTGGGATAAAACCAGAAAAACAAGCTAAGATTTTTGATGCATTTACACAAGAGGATAGTACTGTTAGCAAACGTTTCGGAGGAACAGGTTTAGGTTTAACAATTTCGAATAAATTATTAAATTATTTCGGAAGTCATCTAGAATTGCAAAGCGAAATAGATAAAGGTTCTACATTTTTCTTTGATTTAGAAGTTGATTACGAATATAATATTGAGCAACAATTTGATCATTTGGACGAAATAAATCATGTGTTGATTGTAGATGATAATCAGAGTAATCAAATGATTTTGCAACATATGTTGAAGTTCAAAAATATAACATCTGATATTGCGAACAATGGAATGGAAGCGCTTCAGAAAGTTTTGAATGGCGATGTTTACGATGTTATTTTGATGGATTATCACATGCCAGTTTTGAATGGTTTAGAAACAATTCAGAAAATAAAAGAGTATTTTATAACAAAGAACACAAAAACTCCTTTAGTATTATTGCATAGTTCTTCTGAGGATGAATATCTAATTCAGAAAGCAAAAGAATTGGGAATTACTTCGCGTTTGTTGAAACCAATTAAGTCAGAAGAATTGTTTGATACGCTGCGTAAAACAATTATTGATTCGAAAGAAATTCAAACCATAGAAATTGAAAATCAAGAAGAAATTTCACAAGATTTTTCGAAACAATTTCACATTTTAATTGCTGATGATAATTTGGTGAATATGGCTTTAAATCAGCAGATTATCAAAAATATTGCGCCAAATTCTATTTTATATACAGCTACAAATGGAGCGGAAGCGGTATCGGTTTGTCAAGAAAATAAGGTTGATTTAATCTTGATGGATATTCAAATGCCAGAAATGAATGGTATTGAAGCAACTAAGGTTATTCGTTTATTAAACAATTTTCGAGAAACACCGATTATAGCTGTAACTGCAGGAAATGTAAAAGGCGAAAAGGAAAAATGTCTTGATGCTGGATTGAATGATTTCTTAGCAAAACCAATTCGAGAAAAAGATATTTTTGATGTCCTAGAAAAATGGTTAGACTTTTCTCAATATGAAAAGCTTGAAACCAATGATTTTGGAAATCACCTTGATCTTTCGATGATAAATAATTATACGAAAGATGACGAATCGTTTAGAAAAACGTTTATCGAAATAATTATTGATGAGTTAGAGAAATCTATACTAGAATTTGAAACTTATTTCAACAAACAAAATTTAGAAGGATTAAATCAATTAGGTCATAAAGTAAAAGGAACAGCAAAAACCGCTGGACTTACAATTTTGGCTGATTTAACCGAACAAATAGAAAAATCAACTTCAATCAATTACCTACAAGAAAACCAGCTGATTATTAAAGTGAAAACCGAAATAGAATTAGTTATTAACTATTTAAAAAATATTTAAAAACCAATATTATGCAGATTTTAATTGCCGAAGACGATGAATTGATTTTAAAAACAATTGAGCACAAACTGAAAAAAGAAGGTTACAAAGTTGTTTTAACACGAAATGGAAAAGAAGCAATCAGTAAGATTGAGACTGAAGATATTGATTTGATTATTACCGATATTATGATGCCTTTTGCGTCTGGTTTGGAGATTATTAGTGCTGTTAGAAAAAGTAAGAATTCCGAAACACCAATGATTATTTTGTCTTCTTTAGGGCAAGAAGATGTGGTAGTGGAAGCATTTAATTTGGGTGCAAATGATTTTATGGTGAAACCATTTAGTCCTATTGAATTGTCGGTTCGCGTGAAGAAATTGCTAAAATAAAAGCATGATTATCCTACAAATAATAACCTATTCCGAGTTAGTCGTAGGAATTTATATTCTGCTTATTTTACTTTTTTTGATAATCATTTATACATTGTTGAAAAGTATAATTGAGTATAAAATCATTACTAAGAAAAATAAGTGGAATGCGATTATTGATCAAGAAATTTATGAAACAATTTTGGATGAGCAATCCAATTCGAATACTGATTTTACGGATTATTTGAAATCAAGTTCATTCAAACATTATTTTATCAAAAAATTATTAAAAGCGGAACAAAATTTTTCTGGAAATTCAAAAGAAAGTATTCAAAATTTATTTGACCATTATCAATTAAAAAAAATATCCTTACAGAAATTAAATAGTCAAAAAAATCATGAAATTGCTGAAGCAATACAGGAAGTTACGGCGATGAATAATGATGAAACTTTACCGAAAATCAAAAGTATGTTACAACATAAAAATGATTTAGTACGATCTGAAGCGCAATATGGTTTAGCAAAATTTTCGGGTTTCGAAGGATTATTTTTTTTAGACAATTTACAGGAGCAATTGACGGATTGGCAACAATTGAAGTTGTTGGATGCAATTACAATTTTACCGAATAATGATGAGGTTGATATCATAATTTCAAATTGGTTAAAATCACCTAATCAAAGTGTGAAAATTCTTGCAATGAAATTAATACGCAAGTTTCAATTGTTGCAAATGCACGATTTGGTCGCAGATAATTTGCATGATTCTGATGAAAAAGTTGTGGAAGAAACAATTAAAACATTAGTCAGAATCGAAGACGATTCAACTTCAAAGCTATTGATTGAACAATATCAAACTTGTAACGAAAAGTTTCAAATTCAAATTTTAAAAGCCTTAGATAAAATTTCTAATCCAGAAAATAACACATTCTTAGAAACTCAAGCAAAGGAAAATCCTTCATTTTCTGTCAAAAAAGCAAGTGTAAGAGCGTTAAATAATTGTTGTTCAAAAACCAATTTACAAAAACTTGCACATCAATCAAACTCTCCTGAATTAAAACAAATTATTAATCAAATTATCCAAGAAAACTAATCATGAATTGGCTAGAAACGGCTTTCGATTTTTTTATTTACGGCTTCCTTTTTTATTCAATCCTATTAATTTTAGTCTATGGATGGATAGGTTTTTATGCAAAAGGAGCGATAAAATCTTATATACGAAAAAACAGTTTTACAGATTATTCGCTTATTGCAACATCGCCAAATGCGCCAACTTTTAGCCTTATTGCGCCCGCTTATAATGAAGGTGCAACGATTGTGGAGAACGTGCGTTCTTTGTTGTCGTTGTATTACAATCAACTCGAAATTATTATTGTAAATGATGGTTCCAAAGATGATTCGTTGCAACGATTAATTGAAGCGTATGATTTGATTAAAATTGATTATTTCGTTGAAGGAAATATAGAAACGAAACCAATTAATGCAATTTATAAAAGTACAAATCCTGTTTTCAAGAAATTAATTATTGTTGACAAAGTAAATAGAGGAAAATCGGATGCGCTAAATGTCGGAATTAATATTGCAGCAAACGATTATATTGTTTGTATTGATGTCGATTGTATTTTAGAACAAGATGCGATTCTGAAGCTAGCAAAACCGTTTATGGATGAAGCAAAAGCAAAAGTAATTGCATGTGGAGGCGTAATTCGTTTGGCGAATAATTGTACAATTGTAGATGGTAAAATTGTCGATGTTAATTTGCCAAAAACTCGTTTAGGAAGAGCGCAAGCGTTAGAATATATTCGAGCATTTCTTTTGGGAAGAATGGCGTGGTCGCGCGCCAATGGTTTGATGCTGATTTCGGGTGCTTTTGGTGCTTTTGATCGTGAAATTGTACTCCAGTGTGGCGGTTACGATCACGATACAGTTGGTGAAGATATGGAGCTTGTTGTGCGAATGCGACGTTATATGCACGAACAAAAATTGGCCTATAAAGTGGTGAATATTCCCGATCCGCTTTGTTGGACAGAAGTGCCAGAAAGTAAAGAAATTTTAACAAAACAACGCAATCGTTGGATGCGTGGAACGATAGAAACCTTGTGGAAACATCGTATTTTATTTTTCAATCCTAAATATGGAAAACTTGGAATGATGAGTTATCCGTATTGGTTTTTCTTCGAATTTTTAGGACCGATTATTGAATATATTGGTTGGATCATTTTCGTAGTTTTATTCTTTTTAGGATTTATTAATTGGCATATTTTCTTTCCTTTGATGGCTTTTGTATTGCTTTATGGAATTTTATATTCGATTTATGCTATTCTGATTGATTTGATGACGTACAATGTTTATCACAAAAAAGGGGATATTCCGAAATTATTTTTTACGGCGTTTATAGAGCCGTTTACATTTCATCCGTTGGTTGTGATGGCAGGCGTGAAAGGGGTGAAGGATTTCTTTCTCAAAAATAATTCGTGGGGAGAAATGACGCGACAAGGTTTTGGAGGAAATCAAGCGAAAGAATTATCTATTTGGCAAAAACTGAAACTTGGATTTATTAATTTAGTTCAGCAAACTACGTTTATTTCACTGATATATTTTTTAATTTTTGGATTGTCATCAATTCTTGAATTTTATCTTTATCAAGAAAATCTTACAACAACTTCTAATCAAACTTTATTTTTTGATTTATTCGTACATAATATCGATTTTGCTTTAGATAGTATTTTTGTGGTAAGTTTTGCATATTTTTTACTGCAATTTTATTCGATAAGTTGGGCAAAAAAATGGATCATTTTTGCGTATTCTTTTTTAATCATTTCAAATGTTTTATTGATTAAATATTTTCAAACAACGCTCAATTTATTAGGTTCAGATTTGTTTTCTTATACGTTCGAAGAATTGAAATTAATTATTGGAGCATCAGGTGTTGTAAATACAATAAGTATCCTTTTATCAATTGCTGTAATTGCTATTTTAACAACGATATTTATTTACAGTTATAGATTAAAAATTAACCAAAAAATTCTTCAATTACCATTAATAATTTTGAGTTTTTTATCGCTTATTGTTCCAATTAATTTGGATTTAAAAAGTTCTCAAAATGATGAGTTTTCATCTAATCTAATTTTGAGTAAATCGTCTTATTTTTTCTCAAACTCGATTGAACAATATGCAGAAGATAAACTTTCAGAAATTGATTTTTTAAACTCAAATTCGAGTTCAAATAATGAAGATAATCGACATTATTTTGATAAAACTAATTATCCATTTTTGTATCAAGATGAGAACAAAAATTTCTTCGCGGATCAATTTAATCTAACAACAGAAAAACCGAATGTTGTTTTTATTGTGATTGAAGGTTTGGGACGAGCTTTTAGTAACGAAGTTGCATATTTAGGTTCTTTTACACCATATATCGATCAGCTTTCGAAAAAGAGTTTGTATTGGGAAAATGGATTAAGCACGACGGGAAGAACATATGGAGTTTTACCTGGATTGACGGGGTCTTTGCCATTTGCTGAAAATGGTTTTATGGAACAAAAAAACTTACCTCAACATTTCAATTTGTATAATTTGTTAAAAAGTAATGGTTATAAAACTGGTTATTTTTACGGTGGTGATGCTGATTTTGATTTTATGTCAAAATATTTGAATTATTCGGGTGTTGAAACAATTATTGATGAAAATGATTACGAAAATAATTATGCTAAAATTCCATCAAATAATGGATTTTCTTGGGGGTTTGACGATCATTCAGTGTTCAAAAAATATTTAGCAACGCAGAAAGAAAATAATCAACCGTATTTTAATGTTTTGATGACGTTAGCGACGCATAGTCCTTTCTTAATAAACAATGTTGAGAAATATAATAAACAGTTTGAAACTTTGATTAAATCCCGAAATTATGATGCGATAACTTTGACGACAGTAAAAAAATATAAACAACAATTGGTTACTTTTTTGAGTGTTGATGAAGCTGTAAAAAACTTTTTCGAAGCTTATCAAAAACGTTCAGATTTTAATCAAACTATTTTTGTGATTACTGGAGATCATCGAATGCCTGAAGTTCCGATGGAAACAAAGATTGATCGTTTTCATGTTCCGATTATTGTCTATTCTTCTTTGTTAAAGTCACCGAAAAAGATGTCAAACATTGTAACGCATTTTGATGTTGCACCAACTTTTGTGACATATTTTAGAGATTCGTATAAATTGAAATTACCGAATTATGTGACTTGGATGGGGCAGAATTTAGAAAACGGTAAAGCAAATTATAGAAAACAAGGCGTTCCGTTGATGCAGAATAAAAATATTTTGGATGATTATGTTTTCCAGAATTATCATTTGTCAGGAGGGAAATTATATCGAATCGAAAAGAATTTAACAGAAGATTTTGAACAAAATTCGAAAATGGAAATAGAGTTGAAAAATCGATTGAAAAGTTTTAAAACAAAAAACCATTATTTGAAAAATACTCAAAAAATGGTTCCTGATTCTATATTTAATCGTTATATCAATTAGAATTTTCGGCTGTAAGAAACGCTTACATCAAATTGATTTCCTTTTTGATTTGGACGATATTCTTGATTGTAATAATTCGCACCAATTGAAATTAAATTTAAATCATTGATTGAAAAATTATAATCTGCTCCAATTTTGAAGGACTTCAATTTGTAAGTTGTGTCCTCTAAAAGATTATTGTTAAAATCTTCTGGCGAAATACCTGTACCAATTGCTAAGCTTAAATAATTGTTTGCATCGCCCGTATAATAACGCGTTGTGAATGTATACGAATGCGAAATGTTGTTGTTACTTGGTGTCACAAATGCACGTAAATTGAACCAATAATTTTTATAATATTTTCCAATTGATCCTGTAAACATCCAAACATCATCCGAAAAATGAAGTTGACGATAACCTAACTCGGCTTCAAAACTTTTAGGTAAATTAGCGTAAAGAGAAGCTCCTGTGCGATATTTAGGGAAAATTCCATCACTTTCGGAATATCCACCACCAACGTACATGTAAAATGTATTAGAAAGTCTTGGATAAGCTTCTATTTCATATTGAACACCGTTATCTTTAAATTTGTTTGCGTAATTCATTTTAAAAATTAATGAACCAAGTGAAGTTTGTCTTTTATAACTAACCGAAACTTGATGCCAATCATCTGCAAATTGCTTGTCAAAATGTGAGTAATTATAATTTACACTAATTGCATTTTTAGTATTATTGATTTCGATTCGATTTGCTAATTCGCGTGCTTCAGTATTTTTAGGATTGATCGCTAATAATTCTTTGATTGTTTTTGAAGCTTCTTCATAAGCATTATTCGAATTAAGAACTTTTGCTTTCAATAACAATAATTCTTCATTTTTAGGATATTTAATTAATCCACGATCAATAATAGAAACGGCTTCTGTATAATTATCATTCCAATATTCAAGTGATGTGTAGGCTAAATAGAAATCGGTAGAGGGATCCATGTTTTTTTCAACATTCTGAAAAACTTTTCTCGCTTCTTCGGTTTCATCATTCCACGTATATATTCGTCCCAAAAAAACAGCGATATCTGTGTATTCTGGCGACTGATCCGACGCTTGTAATGCAAGTTTCTTGGCAGTTGTATAATCTTTTTCTTCGAAAGCTTTGTGACGCGCTTCTTGAAATAAATCATCCGAACTTTTCGATTCTTGGCTATACGAAAATAAAGGTAAAAAGGTAAGAGTAAAGAGTGTTTTTCTTAGAAATGATTTTTGAATCATATGGTAAAACGAGTTTTTTTATGAGTATAAAGATATAATTATTTAGAGCATAAAAAAAGCTCAAGAAAATAAATTCTTGAGCTTTGTTGTACCTCAGGCGGGACTTGAACCCGCACGTCCTAATGGACACAGGATTTTAAGTCCTGCGTGTCTACCAATTCCACCACCAAGGCATCCACTTCTAAGAAAGAAGTTAGAGCGGGAAACGGGACTCGAACCCGCAACATTCAGCTTGGAAGGCTGACGCTCTACCAATTGAGCTATTCCCGCGTGTAAATTGTAAAAATCAAATTAAAAAGTACCTCAGGCGGGACTTGAACCCGCACGTCCTAATGGACACAGGATTTTAAGTCCTGCGTGTCTACCAATTCCACCACCAAGGCAAAATTTGATTTTTATGAATTTTTATATTTCAAAGAGCGGGAAACGGGGCTCGAACCCGCGACCTCAACCTTGGCAAGGTTGCGCTCTACCAGCTGAGCTATTCTCGCGATTGGAGTGCAAATATATAAAATCAATTTCTAATAATCCAAATCAAATTTGAATAAAATTTTAAAAAAATATTTGCACTTATTTTAATTAGTTGATAGGCATTAACATATCAGCTACTTCTTTTATTTTATCTTTCATCTTTTTACGATGAACGATCATATCAACGAAGCCTTTTTCTAATAAAAATTCAGAAGTTTGGAATCCTTCTGGTAAATCTCTACCAATAGTTTCTTTGATAACACGTGGTCCAGCGAATCCAATTAATGCTCCTGGCTCTGCCATGATAACGTCACCAATTGATCCGAAAGAAGCTGTAATTCCTCCAAAAGATGGATTTGTTAAGATTGTAATATAAGGAATGTTGTTATCTGCTAATTGAATTAATTTAGCTTCTACTTTAGCTAATTGCATCAACGAAATTGCAGCTTCCATCATACGTGCACCACCAGATTGTGTAATAATTACGAATGGAGTTTTGTTTTTGATAGAATAATCAATTGCACGTGCAATTTTTTCTCCCATTACAGATCCTAAAGAACCTCCAATAAATTTGAAATCCATACAAGAAATTGTAATGTCACGTCCATGAATTTTTCCAGTCGCATTGCGAATAGAATCTGTCATTCCCGTTTTCTTTTTAATCTCTTTTAAACGATCTTTATAAGGTTTTGTATCTGTCCAATTTAATGGGTCTTTACTTTCTACTTTTGTATCTAATTCTGTGAATTTACTATCATCAAATAAGATATCGAAGTATTCTTGAGAACCAATTTGTACGTGATGATCATCCTCTGGACTTACATACGCATTTGCTTTTAGTTCTTCAGTTTCAATAATTTTTCCTGATGGTGTTTTGTACCATAAGCCTTTTTTAACGTCTTTTTTAGACTCTGTAGGCGTTGTAATATTTTTCTTGCTTCTAATAAACCAAGGCATATTCTCTGTTTTTATTTGGATAAGAATAATCTTAGTAAAAAGATTATCCTAAAGTATTAACATTATTTAAATCGTGGAAAGCTTGAATTAATCTGTCTTTAAAAGTAACTTCTCCAGCTCTTAACCACACGCGTGGATCATAATATTTTTTGTTAGGAGATTCTGGACCTTCTGGGTTTCCAATTTGTCCTTGTAAATAAGCTGCATTTTCGTCAAAATATTTACGAATTCCTTCCATAAATGCATATTGTAAATCTGTATCAATATTCATTTTGATAACTCCGTAGCTAATTGCTTCTCTAATTTCTTCTAAAGTAGAACCAGAACCTCCGTGGAATACGAAGTTTACAGCGTTGTCTACACCATACTTTTCGTTGATGTATTTTTGAGAGTTATCTAAAATTTTTGGAGTCAAAACAACATTTCCTGGTTTGTAAACACCATGTACATTACCAAATGCTGCTGCAATCCAGAAATTATCAGAAACTGATTTTAAGTTTTCGTAAACGTAAGCAACTTCTTCTGGTTGAGTGTATAATAAAGAGTTATCAACATTAGAATTGTCAACACCATCTTCTTCTCCACCTGTAATACCTAATTCCATCTCCAAAGTCATTCCAACTTTAGACATTCTTTCTAAGTATCTTTTGCACTTTTCTACGTTTTCTTCTAAAGGCTCTTCAGATAAATCTAACATGTGAGAACTAAATAAAGTCTTTCCGAATTTATTAAAATGTTCTTCGTTAGCGTCCATAATTCCATCAATCCAAGGCAATAATTTTTTTGCACAGTGGTCTGTATGTAAAATTACAGTAGCTCCGTAAGACTCAGCTAAAGTGTGAATATGTTTTGCTCCCGCAATAGCACCTTTGATAGCAGAAAGTTGATTTTCTCCTTTTAATCCTTTTCCGGCATTAAAAGCAGCACCTCCGTTAGAAAATTGAATAATAACCGGAGAGTTTACTTCAACTGCAGCTTCCATTGCAGCGTTAATAGTATCTGAACCGATGACATTACACGCTGGTAAAGCGTATTGATTTGCTTTTGCATCATTGATAATGTCTTGAACTAATGAACCGGTAGCAACACCGGCAGGAAATTTTCTGCTCATTATGTTAGTATTTTGTGAAACAAATATAGATGTTTTTTTAGAAAGGATAATTAATTCCGAAGTGGATTCTTGGTTTAAGCAAATTAAAATTGTCAAATTGCCAGCGATCACCCAATTCGTAAGAAGGGTCATAAATTTTGTAACCTAAATCAAATCTTACAATTGCAAACGTACCAATGTGATAACGGAAACCTAATCCAGAACCAATTCCGAATTCTTTGTAAAAATCTTTGAACTTAAATAATGTTTCTGGACGATTTTTATTAACACCCCAAATATTACCAGCATCAAGAAAATATGCACCTTCCAAACTTCCAAAAAGATTGAAGCGATATTCAGCATTGAATAACAATTTCATGCTTTCAAATTCTAAACTTTGATTTTTAGAATCGATACGTGGTTTACTTCCAGGACCTAAAGTTAACGGTGCCCAACCACGAACATCATTTGCTCCTCCAGCCGAATAACTTCTTACGAAGGGTGCAACATCTGAGTTTCCATATGGTTGAATGATTCCGAATAAGAAACGTCCCGCTACGCTAGAATTTGAATTTAATTTGAATTTTCGTCTAACATCCACATCAAATTTTACGAATTGAGAATAAGGAATTCCAAAGATCAAACCTGCTTGATTTCCGTCTCGATCAGGTTCAGCTTTATTAAAGCCAAAAGCTTTGTCTAAACCTCTTAATACATTTCCGGCTAATTCAATTCTCGCTTGAATAAACCAAGGATTACTTTTTGGTCGAAATGAATTTTCTTGATTAAATGTAAATTGATAGATAAAAGAGTTGATTAATACATTTTGGGAAATATTAGCTTTTCTATATAACATATTCTCAAAATCAACATACAACTTTGCGTTTTCTCCAGTTAATGAACTTTGGAATCCTTTGTCAGCCTCGATTGCGTCTGTTAATTCATCGTCCGTTAGATAAATTGGTGCATTAGGATTGTATGCGTAGTATAAATCTTTTACTTCGTTTTTTGTATTATTATCTTTTGTAAACACTTCATAATAGCGATCTTTTTTTCGGTTACTAATAAATTCTGTGTTAAACAAAGAAACTTTGTGTTGAAACTCCGAACTCGAAATATCCATATCAAAACCAAAACCATAAGTCGTTTTGTCTAAACCTACATTTTTCTGCGTACTTGCATTCATTCGAATAGCAGATTCGGCAGTAAAACGTTTTGGTAAAATATTATCAAGATTAATTGGTGTTAATAAATAAGGAAATTTCAACTTTGTTTCGATAGCGATTTCGTAAGCATTTAAGAATGCTTTATTCATTGAGAAATCTTTGTTGACAGAACCTAAAGTTCCTTTCAAAGTTGTTTCTAAATTTTCTCCTCCTCCAAATAGATTTCTCGAAGTTAAAGTCATTCCGGGAGAAATTGCAAAGTTCATATAGCGAGAAGCATAACTTTCGACAAAGAGATTCAAGTCATATTTCTTTTTTGGTGTAAAGAAAACGTCTACATTTAGGATAGAATCTTGTTTATTAATTCTGAATCCATGTAAGTTAATGTTTTCTTTCTTGAAAATATTACGTTTTGTCTGAATTTCTTGTCGTTGACGATATAGTTGACCAGGACGAATTACAAATGCATCTGTAAAATATTTTGGTCGATATTCTGGTTCTTTTGTATATAAAACGTTATAATCTTTATATTCTTCTTTGATTAATTTACTTTCATCATCAACAAAACTGCGAGAATCTGCATAAATATTTATCTTCCCAAAACGGTATTGCGTAAAAGGTGTAATACTATCCGTTTTCAAAGAATCTTGAATATATTTATCAATAAACATCGTTACATCAAGGCGTTTGTTACTTTTTAATGTATCCGCTTCAAAATATAAATCTTCGCCCGAATCATTAAAATCATAGTAACCTCTATTCTTTAACAAATCGATGATACGATCGCGTTCTTCCTCAAATTTGTCAAAATTATATTGATCTCCAGCATGCAAAACAGTTTGTTTTCCAATAGAAGAATTAAGATATTCTTCTATTTTTTGATCAGATATTTTTTGATCATATGTTTCGATATAAGAAGGTTCCCCTAACTTAATATCATAAATAGTTTCTGCTTTTTTCGCAACAGAATCTTTATTATAGGAAACAGCTACTTTCGAATCGAAATAACCTTTGTCATGAAATAATCTATTTAAGTTCTTTGCCGAAAATTCTGATTGTTGTTCATCCAACAAAACTGGAGCCTCACCTTGACTATAATAAAGACGTTCTTTCCATAAACTGTGCCCAACATATTCGCTAAGATTATTCTTCGTTAGTAAACTGTCCAATAATTTTTGGTTACGAACCGAAGCATCTTGTCGATAATATTCCTGAAAAGTTTCATCAAATTTTGCAGGAGACCAATTATAAACCCATTGCCAAAGAGGGAAAAAACCAAGGAACTTACCAGCTGGTTTTTGTTTCACATAATCACTTAAATCTTTGTTGATTATAGTTTTTTTCTTCTTAATATCGGGATCTTCTTTATCGTAGATAAATTTGTTCTTTACAAACAAATATTCTCCTTCAGGTACTTTTTTAGTTGTACTACAGCTATAAAAAAGTAAACCTAAACAAGAGATAAGTGTTATATTTGTTGTAATTTTTTTTTGCATAAATATGTTATCAAATAACGTTATTAAGATAATAACTTCTCTGGGTTCTAAAAAATATAGACAAAAATATAATTTGTTTGTCGTAGAAGGTGTTAAAAATATTGGGGAAGTTATAAAAAGTTCTATAAATATTAAAGAATTATTTATAACTGAAGACTTTTGGCCAGAAGCTACACATATCAAAAAGACTTTTATTGAAGAAAAAGACTTGAAAAAGATCAGTTTCTTAACTACTCCGAATGTAGGTTTAGCACTTTGTGAATTACCTAATTATAACGAAAACATCAAGTTGAATGGTTTAAGTATTGCTTTGGATGATATTCGAGATCCAGGTAATTTAGGAACAATTATCCGCTTGGCTGATTGGTTTGGTGTAGAGGATATTTTGTGTACCAAAGAATCTGTTGATATGTACAACCCAAAAGTTGTGATGTCGACAATGGGCTCTTTTACACGAGTGAAAGTTCATTATATCGATTTGGAGAAATACTTGTCTGACTATAAAGGAAACATTTTCGGGACTTTTATGGAAGGAGAATCTATTTATGAACAAACACTTCCACAAGAAGGTATCTTGGTAATGGGGAACGAAGCGAATGGAATTTCTCCAGAAATCGAGAAGTTAACGACAAATAAACTAAGTATTCCGTTCTTTGGGAAAAATGGTTCTACCGAAAGTCTCAACGTAGCTGTTGCAACAAGTGTCATCTTAGGCGAGTTTAAGTCTCAACTTTCGCACAAATCATAAAAAAAACTTAATGTTTCTAAACGGGTAACTATTCCACAAATAAATATATACTTTAGTAGAAACAAACAATAAGATTAAGAAAAAACACATGAAATATGTAGCGGTTGTTCTTGCTTCTGCAATGCTGTTTATGGGAAGCTGTAGCAAGAAAAACGAACAAAAAGAAGAAGTTAGAAAGAAGGATCCTCATGCTTTGCGCTATGATTCGTTGGATTGGAAAGCAGATTTCAAGCCAATGAAGTACACACAAGCAGAACTTAATGATTACAGAAATAAACTAAACACCTATTATAAAGACTTTTGGGTTGACGGGAAAGTGAGCGGAGGTTTGTTGGTTGTGAAGAATGGGCAAGTACTTTTAGAGCAATATCAAGGGATGGCAGACGAAAGACATAAGCGTCCAATCACTGCCGAAACGCCTATTCACATAGCATCTATCTCGAAAGTTTTTACATCTATGGCGATACTTAAGCTGGTCGAGAAAGGTAAAATCAAATTAGATCAAAAAGTAAATACAATATTAGAAGGTTTTCCTTACGACGATATCACGGTTCGTAATTTGCTAAATCACCGCAGTGGTTTGCCAAATTATGCCAACGTTTTGTGGAATAACAAGAAGGTAATGATGGATCGCGAGAAACCAATTTCTAATCAAGATGTGTTAGATATCTTTAGAGAATTTGACGTTAAACAAATTCGTCCCGCAGACAAAGGGTTTTATTACTCGAACACCAACTTCGCTTTCCTTGCTTTAGTAATCGAAAAGATTATGAAAATACCTTATCCGAAAGCAATGAAATACATGGTTTTTGACCCTCTTGAGATGAATAACACCTTTGTTTTTGAGTATGATCGCGATAAAGATACAGTAGCTCGTTCTTACAAATACAATGGTTACGAGTGGGCTTGGGATGATTTTGACCGCACGTATGGAGACAAAAATATCTACTCAACGCCAAGAGATCTTTACAAGTTAGATGTTGCCATGTATTCAGACGATTTTTTACCGAAGAAGATTAAGAAAGAAGCTTTCAAAGGATATAGTTACGAGCAGAAAGGTTTCAAAAATTATGGGCTTGGAATGCGCTTGTTAGAATATGACAATGGTAAAAAATTATTGTATCACAATGGTTGGTGGCACGGGAATAACACAGTTTTTGTACACGATGTTAACAATCAATTTACGGTAATTGCATTAGGAAACAAGCAGAATAAGAATATATATAGTGCATTTAAATTGGCTGGACTTACAGGAACTTATCCGCTAAAAGCACCAAATAAAGATTCGATGAGATTGCATCAAAAACCAATTGTACCAAAAACAACAGCAAAACTTTCGACCAAAGTTTCAAGATAATAGCAAGGCTTTCTTATATAAGAAAGCCTTTTTTATTTTTATGATATAATGTATTTTATTGATAATCAATAGTTTTATTTTGTTAATTAAATATAAAGTATTAACTTAGAGATAATTAACTATTAATATGTAAATACTTTTAATTATGGCTGTAAAATACAACGTTATTCAGAAGGCTTACCCAGGAGATCCTATGGCGCCTAAAAAGTTCTACGCAAATTCTATTGCAGATGGTGAAGTATCACTTCGAAATTTGAGTAAAGAAATTGCGCAAACCTCATCTATTAGTGAGAGTGATGTGTATGCAACATTGATTGATTTGGCTAAAATGTTATCGAAACATTTGTCTGATGGAAAGATTGTTCGCTTAGGAGATTTTGGTTCTTTTCAAATAAGTATAAGTAGCGAAGGAATGGATGCAATGAACAAAGTAAATTCTTCTTCTATAAAAAGTGCTAAAATACTTTTTAGACCTGGTCTAGATTTACGAGATACTTTAGCTACTTTAAAGTATGAGAAAAAGAAATAGTTGAGATAATTTTTCTAACTTCTAATTGAAGTAAATATAAAACGTCAAGTGGTTTTCATTAAAATCACTTGACGTTTTGTTTAAAATCTCCTTAGGTTTTATATAAAAGATAAGGAGGTTTTATAAAAAGTTTATTTATATCTCAATTGAATAATCATTAACAACATAGAAACATAGACTATGAAAACTAAAAAATATTTAGATGAATTAACTTATGAAATAATAGGTTCTGCTATAGATGTTCATAAAATAATGGGTAGAGGATTATTAGAAAGTGTTTATCATCAATGCTTAAAAGAAGAGTTAAATCATAGGAAAATAAATTTTCTCACAGAAATGAAGATTCCAGTTGTCTATAAAGAAAAACTACTTGATCTTGATTTTCGTTGTGACCTCTATGTAGAAAATAGTATAGTTGTTGAGTTAAAAGCTGTGCAAGATATTGTTCTTGCTTATGAAGCTCAATTATTAACTTATATGAAACTACTGAAATGTCCAAAAGGAATATTAATCAACTTCAATTGTTTTAACATATTTAATGAAGGACAAAAAACGTATGTTAATGAGTTTTTTACTCATCTTCCAAATTATTAAACCGATGTATTTATATTGTAAAAACAGATAGGTTTTAAATTTTGTTTTGGTAAAATATTAACCACATAGAAACATAGAAATTGATTAATTGTGATTTGTTTATAAATTTTCAGTTATTAACTTAATTAAAACTACAGTGAAAACTATAAGTCTATTCTAATCTTTATAAATATTTAACCTATTTATCTATGTGGTTAGAAAAGGAAAGTTTTATTTTTTATTTAGATATATTATTAACCACATAGAAATATAGACTTTGATTAATAATGATAAACTTCTATAAATCTATTGTGAAAATAAAATATCTATTTTAATCTTTATAAATATTTAACCTATGTCTCTATGTGGTTAAAAAAGATAAAATATTAACCACATAGAGACATAGATAAAGATATAACTTGTGTTTTAAAGTATAAAAAAGAGAAAAGTATAAAACTTTATAAGCTTCTTATTGTTTAATATCCATAATATCTCGCAATACATTCCCAAAGATATTAAACCCAAGAACCAATAACATAATAGCTAACCCTGGTAGAATTGCCAAATGTTGTTTCCCTAAAATAATATGATTATAATGTTCTTTTATGATATTTCCCCAAGACGGAGTAGGAGGTTGTGCACCAATTCCAAGAAAACTAAGACCACTTTCTACTAAAATTGCCGAAGCAAAATTGGCAGCAGATATAACGATAATAGGAGCAATGACATTAGGTAATATTTGGTTGAAGATAATTCTTGTGTCCGAAAATCCTAAAGCTTTTGATGCTTCTACGAATTCTTTTTCTCTGTACGATAGGAATTGTCCACGAACTACACGTGCAACTTCTACCCACATCGTTAGTCCAACTGCGATAAATATCTGCCAAAAACCTTTTCCAATAGCTAAGGTAATTGCAATAACCAATAGTAATGTTGGGATAGACCACACAACGTTTATCAACCACATTATAATGTTATCTGTTCGTCCCTTGTAATAACCTGCAAGAGCGCCCAAGGAGATTCCGACAACTAATGAAATGAAAACAGCGATAAACCCGATAAGAAAAGAAATTCTTGTCCCGATAATTAACCTTGAATAAAAGTCTCTTCCGTAAGAATCTGTTCCAAGTAAATAGGTTTTTGTGTAGATAAAATCTTTCTCTATATCTTGCTTTTTGATGTTATGCTTTGTCCAAGTTGACAAATCTATCTTTACTGCTTCACCACTTAGTCCGTTCCCTATATATGGAACAAAAGTAATGCTTTGTCCATCTCTTTTGTAAGATGTGATACTTATTTGTTCGGTATCGATCTCTTTCCCGAATATAAAATCAGAAAAGTTCGTTTTTCCTGAATAATTAGGTAAAGGGATTTCGATTGTTTTTTGCTGATAACCTATAGGTGAATATGCAATGGTTAGGTCCTGTCTGTTTGCATTTTCCGTTTTGTCGGACGCAAAGACATAAGCAAAAATAGAAATGATTGCAGCTAATACTATTACACTAAAAGAAAGAACACCAAGGGTGTTCTTTCTTAATTTATTGAATATGATTTGAGAAAATGAACCGTTTTCTTGTTCCATTATTTAATGTCTCTTAAAACGTTAACAGCTTCGTTTAAATAAAAGTCTTTTTGCATTCCTTTGAACCAATTGTTACGTTTAGCTTTTAGAACAGTATCTGTTTTAGTAGTTGCTAAATCGTTTTGATTCATTGTAAATTTGAAATTGTTTTTATACTTGTCTAAAGTTTCGAATTTCTTGATTTTATCTTCGCGTGTTTTACGGTACGTTTTGTAATCTTCTAAGTTCAAAGGAATCTCTTTTACGTCTTCCATTGATTTGATGAACTTGAAACTTTCGTTCATTAATGCTAAGTGAGCATTGTTTGCCAAACGAGTTTTACTGTTCGTTTTAATCTTCGCTAAATCGAAAGCAGAAGGCCATTTTGCAATAACCAATGGTTTGATTTGATCCCAGTTCAAGGCTTCTGAACGAGAAGCTTCGCTGATATCTTCGTAAGTGAATTGATCAACTAATGCAATGTCCGATTGAACTCCTTTCAATTGTGTAGAACCTCCGTTTACTCGGTAGAATTTTTGTATTGTTAACTTAATAGCGCCTAACTCATCACTTCCCGACTGACGATCTAAAGGCAAGATTGTTTGTACAGTACCTTTACCAAAGGTTTGCGGAGAACCCACGATAACAGCGCGACCATAGTCTTGCATTGCTGCAGCAAAAATCTCTGACGCAGATGCAGAAAGCTCGTTAACCATTACTACTAAAGGTCCGTCGTATGCGATAGAATTATCTTTGTCTTCGTGAATTTTAAGCATTCCGTCCGAACGTCTCACCTGAACAATTGGTCCTTGATTGATGAACAATCCAGAGATTTTAACTACCTCTTCAAGAGAACCTCCTCCATTATTTCTAACATCGAAGACAAGACCTTTGATGTTTTCTTTCTTCAATATATCAATTTCTTTCTTGATATCATCCGAAGGATAACGTCCGCCTTCTTTTCCCATTGGAGTGTAGAACTCAGGTAAATAGATGATTCCGTATTTATCTCCCTTCTCGTCCGTAATAACAGATGAGCGAGCAAACACTTCCTCTGATTCAATCACTTCACGAATCAAAGAGATTGTTTGTTGAGAACCGTCTTTTTTCTGAATAGTCAAGACAACTTCTGTTCCTTTCTTCCCTTTAATTAGGCGAATAGCATCGCTTAAAATCATCCCAACGATGTTTTTAGCTTCACCATTTTTCCCTTGTGCAACTTTAATGATCTTGTCACCAACTTCTAATTTATTGCTCTTCCAAGCTGGTCCGCCAACAATTAATTCAGCAATTGTAGCGTAACCTCTTTTGTCTTGTATTTTGGCTCCAATTCCTTCCATTTGTCCAGACATTTCGAATTCGAAATCCTCTTTACTTGTTGGAGAGAAGTATGTTGTGTGCGGATCGTATTGTTCTGTGAACGAGTTCATGTAAATAGAAAAATAGTTCTCGCGTTTTGTTTGTTTTATACGACGGAAATAGTCAGAAATCAAGTCTTTAACTTCTTCACGCGCCATCTTTTCTACTTCTGCAAAAGGCGTATCTTTTGTGATTTTCTTTTTCTCATCTGCCAAAGGATCTTTTATAGGTTTTATAGAAGAAGAGTTGTCTAATGTATCTTTCTTTTGACCTTTTAATTCGTCTTGCATTGAAATGATTTCTAACATCACGTTGTATTTCAAATACTTGCGCCACAAATCTTTCGCTTCGGTTTTATCTTTCGCGAATTTTGATGTTTTATAATCGATGTTGAAATTCTCTTTTTGATTAAAATCAAAAGGTTTTGACAAGGCATCCATCGAATATTTTTCAGCTTCAGCAATACGTTTGTAGATTGTATCAACGGTAGAATTGTAGAAACCTAAGTTTTCTGATTTGTAATAATCATCTAAATTGTGATAATCTTTTTTGAATAGATCATAATCAGATTGCAATAAAAAACGTTTGCTTGGATCAATGTATTCTAAATATTTGTTGAAAACATTTTCCGAAAATTTATCATCTACAGTAGCAGGTTTGTAATGTAGGTAAGTTAGGGTGTTTCGTGTATTTTTTACGATTAACTTTTCTCTTTCTTCATCTGTGTCTAACATGGGTTTGCAAAAGCAAAAAGCAAGCAAACTCATTGATAAAAACGATAGTAATACATACGTTTTTTTAATTAACATATTGCGTTGGTATTATATAAATTAATAATTTAAGACTCCTTCAAATATAAAACAAAAAAGAAATTAGAAGGAAGTTTTTTACATTTGTAAAAATGATGAATAAAAGTAAGAATAAAATATGGAAAGACCGCTAATTTTAGTTACAAATGATGATGGAGTAACTGCGCCTGGAATAAGAGCGTTGATAGAGATTGCAAAAGGATTTGGAGAAGTTTATGTTGTTGCGCCAGATAGTCCGCAAAGTGGAATGGGGCATGCGGTGACAATAAACTCGACATTGTTTTGTGATGAAATAGAAGTTGATGAAGATGTAAAAGAGTATGCGTGTTCTGGAACGCCAGTGGATTGTGTGAAATTGGCTGTTTCGCAAATTTTGCCTCGTAAACCAGATTTGTGTATTTCGGGAATTAATCACGGATCAAATTCGTCGGTGAATGTGATTTATTCGGGAACAATGTCTGCTGCTGTAGAAGCTGGAATAGAAGGAATTCCTGCGATTGGTTTTTCGTTGTGTGATTTTGCTTATAATGCAGATTTTAAAGCTGGAGAAGATTTTATTAAAACAATTATTGATCAAGTTTTAAAACATAAATTACCAAAAGGTGTGGTGTTGAACGTGAACATTCCGAAGTTGAAAGAACATGAAATAAAAGGAATAAAAGTTTGTCGCCAAGCTGATGCTAAATGGGAAGAAAAATTTGATAAACGTGAAGATCCTCGTGGAAGAACGTATTATTGGATGAGTGGAGAGTTTAAAAATCTTGATAAAGGTGAGGATACAGACGAACGTGCTTTAGAGGAAGGTTATGTTTCGGTTGTGCCAGTTCGTTATGATTTGACAGCGCATCATTTTTTACCAGATTTAAGAAATTGGGATTTGTAGATTTGTTCTAAGTTCTAAGTTCTAAGTTCTAAGTTCTAAGTTCTAAGTTCTAAGTTCTAAGTTCTAAGTTCTAAGTTCTAAGTTTTAAGTTCTAAGTTCTAAGTTCGTTGTTATTCTGAACTCGTTTCAGAATAACATGATACAAATTGATAAGAAGCTGAAATAAATTAAGCTTAACAAAGTATAAAAAAAGGACTTCAATTGAAGTCCTTTTTTTGTGTTATATTGAAATAATTATTTTACTAATTTTTTCTCAGCGTCACGATAGAAATTTTCTTTTTGATCGTTTCCTAACGTTTTGTAAGCTTGAATTAAGTTACGAATAACTTGACGATTTTCTGGTTGAATTTCGTACATCTTTTCAAGATAAGGAGCTGCTTCTGTAAACAAAGCTTTACGTTTTGCTTCGTTTGTGTTGTAAACTTCTTTCTCTTTTTTAGATGTTCCTAAATTGTTGTTCATTGTTTCAACAATTTCTTTATCTGGTTGCAAAATAGCTAAAACTAAATTGTTATAAGACTCGAAATGTTTAGGATTTAATTCAATCGCTTTTTTAAACAAGTTTTTAGATTCTGCTGCTTTAGAAGCGTCATCTAAATATAAAACACCTAAGTTGTAATAATTTTGCGCATCGTTTGGATTAATTTTAATCGCTTCTTCGATACGTTTTGTCATTTTATCAGCATTTCCAGAAACTTGGTAAATTCCAGTTGCGATATTGTTGATATCAGCATCTTTTGGATATTTTGTAGTCGCTTCTTCTACGATAGCATCGTATTTTTTTGCATTGTACAATCCATTAAGAGCTAAAACATACATATCACGGTTGTAATCTTTTGTTTGATTAGCTGATTTTCCAGTGAATCCTTTTGCTGCTAATTCTTTCAAAATCGTTAACGATTTATCATAATCAGCTGCGTTGTAAAAACAGATTGCTGCTTGATATTTATAGATATCTTCTTTTGTACCTAAAGCTTCAACTAGGTTATAAACATTTAAGAATTTTGTTCCAGCTTCTGTGTATTGTTTAGCGTCCATTGCTTTGTTTGCGGCGTCTAATTCTTTGTTTGCTAAATTAGAAACCTCAGATTGCAACAAGAAACCATATTTTGGTTGTAAAGCAACTTCTTTTGCTTTTGCGTAATTACCACCAGCTGTAGCTTTATCTAAATCAGCTTGAGAATAGTAAAATTCGTCTTTTTTAGAGTCTTTATTTTTGACTTGCCAAACTTTACCGTTTTCGTATTTAGATAATTTTGCTAAATCTTGACTTGCTTTTGTAACATCGCCTTTAGCTAAGTTTTCTTTTGCTGATTTATTATATTTTTCAGCTAAAACTGTAGGTTCTGTCGTTAATTCTTCTGTGTTAGTTTGAGCGAATGATGTTGACATTGCTAAAACTAATCCTAAACTAAATAATAATTTTTTCATTGATTATTCATTATTTGGATCCTCAGCAGGCGTTTCTTCTGCTTGAGTTTCGTTGTTTTCGTTTGTGTTTTCTACAATAATTGGATTTCCTTCTTCATCAAGTTCTACTTCGTCCTCCAATTCTTCTTCAACTTGTACTTTTGCAATTGCTGCAATTTCATCGTTCTTTTTCAAGTTAATCAATCGAACACCTTGCGTTGCACGACCCATTACACGAATTTCATCTAAACCAGTTCTAATTGCAACTCCAGATTTATTAATAATCATTAAATCATCTTCGTCTGTAACAGCTTCAATCGCGATTAATTTTCCTGTTTTATCAGTAATATTAAGAGTTGTTACACCTTTACCACCACGATTTGTTTCACGATAATCTTCGATAGAAGAACGTTTTCCGTAACCTTGTTCAGAAACAACTAATACAGTTTCTTTTTCTACATCAGTCACAACAATCATCCCGATAACCTCATTATCTGGTTGATCTCCTAAATTGATACCACGAACTCCAGAAGCAGTACGGCCCATTGGACGAACTTTTTCGTCTTCGAAACGGATAGCTTTACCATATTTAGAAGCGATCATGATTTGAGATTTACCATCTGTTAATAATGCTTCTAATAATGTATCACCTTCACGAACTGTAATTGCGTTAATACCATTTACACGTGGACGAGAATAAGCTTCTAAAGATGTTTTCTTGATGATACCATTTTTAGTTACCATGATTACGTAATTATTATTTACGTATTCTTCGTTCATTAAATCGTGTGTAAGGATATATGCTTTTACTTTATCATCTGGTTCGATGTTGATCAAATTCTGAATTGCACGACCTTTTGATGTTTTAGAACCTTCTGGAATTTCGTACACACGCATCCAATAACATTTTCCTTTTTCTGTAAAGAATAACATGTATTGGTGGTTAGATGCCGAAACCATATATTCTAAGAAGTCTTCGTCACGTGTTGTAGCGGCTCTATTACCAACTCCTCCACGAGATTGTTTGCGGTATTCAGAAAGTGGTGTACGTTTGATGTAACCCATGTGAGAAATTGTTAAAACAACTTGCTCATCAGGAATTAAATCTTCAATATTTAAGTCTCCACCTGCATAATCGATATCTGTACGACGTTCGTCACCATATTTTTTACGAACTTCTAATAACTCTTCTTTGATAATTTGCATACGTAAATCTTCGTTTGCTAAAATATCTTTCAAATGATTAATCATTTTCATGATTTCTTCGTACTCTTCACGAATTTTATCAATCTCAAGACCAGTTAATGTACGTAAACGTAAATCTAAGATTGCACGTGCTTGAATTTCTGATAACTCGAAAGCTTCCATTAATCCTGTACGCGCTTCGTCTGGTGTTGCAGATTCGCGAATGATTTTAATTGCACGATCAAGATCATCTTGTGTTCCGATTACTTTCATGTAACCTTCTAAGATATGAGCTCTTTCTTGTGCCTTTCTCAATTCATATTCAGTACGACGAACAATCACTTCGTGACGGTGTTCTACGAAATGATAAATCATGTCTTTCAAGTTCAATTGCTCTGGTCTACCTTTTACCAAGGCAATATTATTTACACTGAAAGATGATTGTAATTGAGTGAATTTATATAGTTTATTTAAAACAACGTTAGGAACCGCATCCATTTTAAGGACATAAACGATACGCATACCTTTACGGTCAGATTCGTCACGAATCTCAGAAATACCATCTAATTTACCATCTTTTACCAACTCAGCAGTTTTTGCAATCATATCTGCTTTGTTAACTTGGTAAGGAATTTCTGTAGCAATAATACAATCGCGACCATGTACTTCTTCGAAATTAGTTTTTGCACGTAAAACAACACGTCCACGTCCAGTTTCGAAAGCTTGTTTTACACCATCGTAACCATAAATTGTACCTCCTGTTGGGAAGTCTGGTGCTTTGATGTATTGTGTTAATTCGTCAATTGTAATCTCACGATTGTCGATGTAAGCAATTGTTCCGTCAATAACTTCTGTTAAGTTATGTGGCGCCATATTTGTTGCCATACCAACCGCAATACCAGATGCACCATTTACCAATAAGTTTGGAACACGAGTAGGTAATACAGTAGGTTCTTGGATAGTATCGTCAAAGTTTAGTTGAAAGTCAACTGTCTCTTTATCTAAATCAGCTAATAATTCGTCTGAAATTTTTTGAAGTCTTGCTTCAGTATAACGCATTGCAGCAGGTGGATCACCATCTACAGAACCGTAGTTACCTTGTCCGTCTACCAATAAGTAACGCAAAGACCAAGGTTGCGCCATACGTACCATTGTGTCGTAAACAGAAATGTCGCCATGTGGGTGGAATTTACCTAAAACTTCCCCTACAATACGTGCCGACTTTTTGTAAGAACGATTAGAAAAAACACCTAATTCATACATTCCGAATAATACTCTACGGTGTACAGGTTTTAAACCATCACGCACATCCGGAAGCGCACGAGATACGATTACCGACATCGAATAATCGATGTAAGCGGATTTCATTTCATCCTCAATGTTAATTGGGATTAGTCTTTCTCCTTCAGTCATATTGTTTTGTTATATAAGGTGGCTAATATACGAATTTTAAGCTAAAAAAAGACTGATAAAAACAAGATATTTGATGTTTTATGAAAGTTTTAAGGAAACTTTTCTAATCCTTCTAAAAATAGCTTCGTTTGATCTTCGCAAATGATATTGTTGATAAGTTTTAATTGTTATTGTTTTAATTTTCTCTTGCTTAACAAAAAAATGTTTTTATATTTGCACTTCGAAAATTACAAAGTGTAGAACGGAACGCGGTTTACTATTAATTCAGCTTTTTTGTAATTTTCTATCAATTTGATTTTTGAATTAATAATAATAACTGTATATTTGCAACCCATTCGAGTAATGGATTAGAAACTTAGTAAAGATGAGTAAGAGAACATTTCAACCAAGTAACAGAAAAAAAAGAAACAAACACGGATTCCGTGAGCGTATGGCTTCTAAAAACGGGCGCAAAGTATTAGCTGCTCGTAGAAAGAAAGGAAGAAAAGCATTAACTGTTAGTGAAGTAAGAGCTAAAAGATAATCGCTACAATTCATAAAAAATAAGCTTGAAGGTCGTTCTTTCAAGCTTTTTTTTTACATTTGTTTTAAAGACTGTAGAAAGTATGGAAGCTAAAAATGTAATTGAGTTAAGTCAATCATCTATATATCAAAGAAATCATTTAGTATTATCTGACGTTAATTTCACACTTAACGAAGGAGAATTTGTTTACCTAATCGGAAAAACAGGAAGTGGAAAAAGTAGTTTATTGAAAGTGCTTTATGGTGATTTGCCGCTTCAATCAGGACAAGGTTCTGTGGTTGGAATGGATTTGAAATCACTGAAAACAAGTAAAATTCCTGATCTTAGAAGACATTTAGGAATCGTTTTCCAGGATTTCCAATTGTTAACAGATCGTACGGTAGAGCAAAATTTAACGTTCGTGTTGAAAGCAACAGGTTGGAAGGATAAAGCGACAATCGATAAACGTATTGATGAGGTTTTAGATTCGGTAGGGATGTTGTCTAAAAAGAAAATGATGCCGTTCCGTCTTTCTGGAGGTGAGCAACAACGTGTTTCTATAGCTCGTGCATTGTTAAATCATCCTGAATTAATTTTAGCCGATGAGCCAACAGGAAATTTAGATCCAGAAACATCAAATGATATTATGGATTTGTTGCTGTCAGTATCGAAAGAAAATAATTGTGCAGTTTTGATGGCTACACACGATTACGAAATTATTCGTCGTTATCCTGCGCGTAAGGTACGTTGTGAAGACGGAAGATTATTTGAAGTTGCAGAAGCGATATCAGAATAAGATAAATTACACAATATAATTTTAAAGAAAGAGTTTACTTAGTTGTAGACTCTTTTTTTTGTTAAATAATTAACTAATGTATCAAGGTAAAAAACTTCATTTTATAAGTATGGATGTTCCATTTCCTCCCAATTATGGAGGCGTTATAGATGTTTTTTATAAATTGAAAGCATTTAATCAACTTGGGGTTGAGATTTATTTACATTTGTTTGGGTTTAACGAAACAGAAAGCGATGTTTTAAGAAAATATGCTAAAGAAGTTTATTTTTATCCAATACATCAAAAACCTTATTATATTTTTCAGAAATATCCAATTTCAGTAAAATCTAGGGATAGCAAATTATTGTATGAACGAATTAAATCGTTGAAAGTACCTATTTTTTTTGAAAGTCTAAAAACAACATTTATTTTGAATAAATATAATCTTGAAGGTTATTCTAAATATTTGCGACTACATAATATTGAACAAAATTATTTTTCTGGATTAGCAGAAAGCGAAAAGAATCTAGTGAAAAAAGCATTGTTTTATATTGAGGCAAAAAAATATATTCAATACGAAAATATCATCCATCAGTTTGATGAAGTTTTTACACTCTCCAAATTTGAACAAAATTATATCCAAGAAAAATATAATAAAGGAAAATTTGTGCCTGTTTTTCATGGAAATGAAACTTTTCAATCACTAAGTGAAAAAGGAGTATTTGCTTTATATCATGGAGATTTGAGAGCTTCGGACAATTGTAAAGCAGTCGATTTCTTGATAGAAGTTTTTAAAGAAATTGATTATCCTTTCGTTATTGCGTCAGGATCCAGAGAGGATTGGGTAAAAGCAAAAATTAAAAATCATCCACATATACAATTTGTTAAATTGAAAGATTTTAATCATTTGAAAAATCTTTTCGAAAAAGCACATCTTAATATAGCATGGTCTTTTCAGGAATCTGGAACAAAACTCAAAGTGATAAATGCATTATTTAATAGTCGTTTTTCGATAATAAATGAAAATGTGATAGATGATGAGAAAATTAGTGGACTTTGTGTTCAAGTTTCGAATAAATCAGAGCTGATAAAAGCTATTAATTATTTAAAAAATCAACCTTTTTTAGCGTCAAAAGAATATATTGATACGCTTGAATATGATTTGAATGATAAATTGAATGCAGAAATTATTTTGAAACAAATTTTTAATTAACTTTATGATTATGAACAGAAATCAATATGCAGATATAATTTTACAACGATTAATTGATCAAAAGGAAGAAATAAGTCAACAATACAATAGTAGCAAAGATAAGATCGGTTATTTTTGGGTTGATGATTTGTTGCCAGAAGAATTAGCTTTGGAGATAAATCAAGTTTTTCCGCAAGAAAAAGAAATGGTGTTGAAAAAAAGTTTGAAAGAAGATAAATATATTGCAGTTCAAATGAATCAATATCATCCTATTTTAGAGGAAATTATTTATGCTTTTCAAGATGAGAGAATCGTAAATTTGATTGCTGAAATTTGTGAAATAAAACAACCTATTCCAGATTCGTCTTTGTATGCTGGTGGTTTATCTATGATGGGAAATCGTCAGTTTTTGCAGCCACATTTGGATAATTCTCATGATGCGAAAAGGGAATTGTGGCGTGTGTTGAATTTGTTGTATTATGTAACACCTGACTGGAAAGAAGAATATGGTGGTAATTTGGAAGTTTGGCCAAATGGATTGAAAAATGATCAGATTACAATTTTTAGTAAATTCAATCGATTAGCAGTAATGGCAACGCATAATGATTCTTTGCATTCGGTTTCTCCAATAAAATTTGAAGGTTTTAGAAAATGTGTTTCAAATTATTATTTTTCTAAAGAACCTTTAAGAGAAACAGATTCCTTTCATGTGACTTCGTTTAGAGGTCGTCCAGAGCAAAAGGTTTTGGATCAAGTTTTACAAGTTGATAATGCACTAAGAATGGGTGTTAGAAAAGTATTTAAAAAAGGAGTAGTGGAAAATCCACATATTTATAAAAAAGATAAAAAGTAGATTAAATTTTAATCTACTTTTTTATTTGTTCAAAAATCTCCTTTAATTTTAATTCTTCATTTTCCCAACAAAGTTCATTTGCAGCATTTGCAAGGTTTTCTTGGTAACTTCTTTTTCCTTCGTTTAAGATTTCTTGTAGTTTTTCAGCCAAATGTTTTGGATTGTGGTTGTCAATCACTTTTCCAACTTTATATTCTTCAACCATTTTTTTGATTTCAGGTAAATTTGTTGCTAAAATTGGTACTCTAGCTTGAATAAAGTCAAATAATTTATTCGGTAGAGCGTAGCGATAGCTTAATCCTAAATCTTCTTCCATACTCATTCCTACATCAGCTAAAGGTGTTATAGTTTTTAAAGTTTTTGGGGGAATATTTCCTAAAAAATGAATGCGATTAGTCAAGTTAAAATCTTTTACCAATTGTTCGTATTCAGTTTTTTTAGGTCCTTCGCCAGCAATCCAAAATTGACAATTATCAATGTGTTTAAACGCTTCAATCATTTTGTCAATTCCTCGACTCATGTTAATTGCGCCTTGATACAATAATATTTTATCGTTTGTTGGATTTTCGGGTAAGCGAAAGAAAATTAAATCTTGTTTATCGTTAAGTTTTGTTCGGTTGGGAACATTTCTAATCACAGCCGGATTAGCACCATATTCCTTGCGAAACCAATTGGCATATCCATCACTTACTGTATAAAAATACTTGATTTTTGGAACAAGAGAACGTTCTAAAGTTTTCCAAACTTTTTTTGTTTTAGGACGATTGTGTAATGATGGTAATTCTGAATAAATTTCGTGACTATCAAAAACTAAAGGAATTTTTTTGATTTTACTAACCAAATAAAAAGGAAGTAAACTATCCAAATCATTCGCTAATAAAATAGTCTGTTTATCCGCTTTTTTAAGCAAAGTGAAAAACAATTTGTAATTGAACTCTGCATACTTTTTCATTGTTGATTGATTCTTTTGTTCTATCAAAAATGTCTTGTACGGCTTATTCAATTTCGGTCTACCGTTTATAGTCGCGCCAATCAATTCTATATCGTATCCAAATTTTAACAAAGAATGGCAAACTTTATCTAATCTTTGATCAGTTTCAATATTATTTAGTACAGCAGATAGGATTTTCAATTTTATGGTTTTTTAAGATTATTTTCCAGGTTTGAAGACGATATAATACGCCTGAACTAAAAATAAAATCGCATTTGGAATAAGGACTGGCCAAGCCTCGATCATAGCAGCATAAATTACAAAACATACACAACCAATTGCATTGATAATGCGGATAATTGTAATCTTCGAAAAAAAGAATGCTAGTACAATAAAGACTGAAGCAAGATAGCCAAAAATATCAGCTATACCAATGTTAGATAAAAAATCCATAAAACGATAAATAAGAATGATAAAGTATAGGCAAAATTATGAAAAATAAGTCGATAACTTTGTGTAAATTTGCACAATGATAGAAACTTTATCAAAGATAAAACACAAAGATTCGCCAAACTTCTTTTTACTTGCTGGTCCATGTGCCATCGAAAGTGAAGATATGGCTTTGAGAATTGCTGAAAAAGTAGTAACAATTACTGATAAATTAGAGATTCCTTATGTTTTTAAAGGATCTTTCAAAAAAGCAAATCGTTCTCGTATTGATAGTTTTACAGGAATTGGAGATGAAAAAGCATTGAAAATTATTCAAAAAGTTGGAGAAACTTTTGATGTTCCAACAACTACAGATATCCATGAACCTTTTCATGCAGAAATGGCAGCGGCTTATGTAGATGTGTTACAAATTCCTGCTTTCTTGGTTCGTCAAACCGATTTAGTGGTTGCAGCTGCACAAACTGGAAAACATGTTACGTTGAAAAAAGGTCAATTTCTTTCGCCAGAAGCGATGAAATTTCCTGTAGAAAAAGTAACAGATTCTGGTAATAATAATGTAGCAATTATCGAGCGTGGAACAATGTTAGGTTACGGAGATTTAGTGGTAGATTATCGTGGAATTCCTGTGATGCAAAATTATGCACCAGTTATTTTAGATATCACACATTCTTTACAACAACCAAATCAGGCTTCAGGTGTAACAGGAGGAAAGCCAGAATTAATCGAAACGATTGCTAAAGCTGGAATTGCTGTTGGTGCTGATGGTATTTTTATCGAAACGCATCCAGATCCTAAAAATGCAAAAAGTGACGGTGCAAACATGTTACAATTAGATTTGTTAGAAGACTTATTAACTAAATTAGTTAGAGTTCGTCAGGCAATTCTATAAAAATAATTTTTAAAGAAAATTTATTAAATAATACTTAGTCAAGTTGATTAAGTATTTTTAATTTTTTTAGATAATGGATAATTTAATTCAGAAATATAATATTCCAGGACCTCGTTACACAAGTTATCCAACTGTTCCGTTTTGGGACAATGATGATTTTACTAAACAAGGTTGGATTGAAACTTTTCAACGATCTTTCGATGAAAGTAATGTAGAAGAAGGAATATCAATTTATATTCATTTACCTTATTGCGAGTCGTTGTGTACGTTTTGTGCATGTAACAAACGTATTACGAAACAACATTCGGTAGAAGTTCCGTATATTGATACAGTTTTGAAAGAATGGAGATTATATGTGGATTTATTTTCATCTCGACCAAAAATTAAAGAAATTCATTTAGGAGGAGGAACACCAACGTTTTTTTCTCCAGAAAATTTGAAGAAATTAATTGATGGTATTTTTGAATATGCGGATGTAGCTGAAGGACACGAATTTAGTTTAGAAGGTCATCCAAATAACACAACAAGAGAACATTTACAGGCTTTATACGATTTAGGTTTTAGACGTATTTCGTATGGTGTACAAGATTATGATCTGAAAGTTCAGGAAGCGATCAATCGTGTTCAACCTTTCGAGAATGTGAAAAGAGCAACCGAAGAAGCGCGCGAAATTGGTTTTACATCGATTTCTCACGATTTGATTTTTGGTCTTCCACATCAAACAATGGAAGGAATGATGGAAACTATTAATTTGACAAAAGAATTAAATCCAGATCGTATTTCTTTTTACAGTTATGCGCATGTGCCGTGGATAAAAGGTGTTGGACAACGTGGTTTTCAGGACGATGATTTGCCTTCACCAGAATTGAAACGTGCATTATATGAAGAAGGAAAGAAAATGTTCGAGGAAATGAACTATTTCGAAGTTGGAATGGATCATTTTGCCTTAGAACAAGACTCGATGTATCAATCGATGAAAAACCATACATTACATCGTAATTTTATGGGATATTCTTCTTCGAAAACACAATTAATGGTTGGTTTAGGAGTTTCTTCTATCAGTGATTCTTGGTATAGTTTTGCACAAAACGAGAAGACAGTAGAAGAGTACGAAAAATCAATCAATAACGGAGAATTATCCGTTTTCAAAGGACATATATTATCAGAAGAAGATTTGATTATGCGTCGTCATATTCTAAATTTAATGTGTAATTTAGAAACTTCTTGGGCTGATGATAACATGAAATTTGATGATGTAGATCGTATCAAAACTATGTTACAAGATATGGTTGACGATAATTTGATTGAATTTGTAGAAAATGGTTTGATCGTAAAAGAAGAAGGACGTCCATACGTTCGAAATGTGTGTATGACATTCGATAAGAGAATGATAGATAACGAGCCAGAAACGCGCATTTTCTCAATGACAATCTAATAAAATAGATAAATGTTTTAAACTTTATCAAAAAAAGTATATATTTGAATATCTCAAACAATGAAAGAAATAGAAATTCACGGTAAAAAATTTATTCCGTACATCGCTTTTGAAGAAATAGAACACGCCATCAAAAATATGGCAAACGAAGTTTACGAAGAATACAAAGACGAAAGACCGATTTTTGTTGGTGTATTAAACGGAGTTGTAATGTTCTTCAGCGATTTCTTAAAACAATATCAAGGAGAATGTGAGATTTCGTTCTTGAAATTAAAATCTTACGAAGGAACAGAATCAACAGGGAAAATTACTATTGAGATGGATATTCCGATGAATGTTGAAGGACGTCACGTAATTATTTTAGAAGATATTGTAGATACAGGTAATACGTTAGTAGAGTTGCACCGAATCTTGAAAGAGAAAAAGGTAAAATCATTAAAAGTAGCAACTTTATTATTTAAGCCAGATGCTTACAAAAAAGATTTAAAAGTAGATTTAGTAGGAATTTCTATTCCTGATAAATTTGTAGTAGGTTATGGATTAGATTTTGACGGATTAGGAAGAAATTTACCAGATATTTATCAAATAAAACATTAAAACAAAATGCTAAACATTGTATTGTTCGGACCTCCTGGCAGTGGTAAAGGAACACAAGCTAAATTTTTAGAAGAAAAGTACCAAACTCCTCAAATTTCTACTGGAGACTTATTTCGTTTCAACCTTAAAAATGAAACAGAATTAGGCGCTCTTGTGAAATCTTACATGGACAAGGGACAATTAGTTCCAGATGAGGTAACAACAAATATGTTGGTTGATCATTTAGATAACAATCCAAATGCGCAAGGATACATTTTTGATGGATATCCACGTACAACATCTCAAGCAGAAGCTTTAGATAAAATCTTAGCAGATAAATACGAAAGCGAAGTTTCGATTACATTAGCATTAGTTGTGGATGACGAAATTTTGGTTCAACGTTTATTAGAACGCGGAAAAACTTCTGGTCGTGCTGATGATGTGGACGAAAAAATTATCCGTGATCGTATTACAGAATATTACGAGAAAACTGCAATTGTAGCAGAACACTACAAAGCGCAAGGAAAATGGGTTGAGATTGATGGAGTAGGTTCTATTGAAGATATTACCGAAAAATTGAACGCAGCAATTAAAGAAGTTTTATAAGAACAACTTTTACATAATACTAAAAATGCTCCTTTTAATTAAAGGAGCATTTTTTTATTATTATCATTTCTGAATGTAGCTTTTTGTGAAATGAAGAACCGACATCAGAATGACTTTTCTATTTTCCTTCAACCAAGCCTTTACAAATGTTTTTTACAACAGCAGGACCTTCATAAATAAAACCTGTATAAACTTGTAACAAACTTGCACCAGCTTCCAGTTTTTCTTTAGCATCTTCGGCTGTATGAATTCCGCCAACTCCAATGATAGGAAATGCTTTGTTCGATTTTTCAGAAAGATAACGAATCACTTCTGTTGAACGATTTTTAAGTGGTTTTCCCGAAACTCCACCAGTTTCTTTTACAATTTCTGGATCAGATTTTAATCCTTCTCTTGAAATGGTTGTATTTGTAGCAATCACTCCAGCAATTTTAGATTCTAATACAATATCTATAATATCGTCCAATTGAGAATCTGTTAAATCTGGTGCGATTTTAAGTAAAATTGGTTTCGGTTTTTCGTTTTGATTATTGTATTGTTGCAAATAATTAAGAATGTACAATAAAGGTTCTTTTTCTTGTAAATCGCGTAATCCAGGCGTGTTTGGAGAACTCACGTTAACTACAAAATAATCTACATAATCAAACAACGCATTGAAACATTTGATATAATCATCAACAGCATCTTCGTTTGGCGTTAATTTATTTTTACCAATATTTCCGCCAATAATATAGTTTTCACGATTTTTTAGTTCTCTAATTTTCGAAACAGCAAAATCAACACCTTTGTTATTAAATCCCATTCGGTTGATAATCGCTTCATCTTCTACCAAACGAAACATACGCGGCGCATCATTCCCTGGTTGAGGTTTTGGTGTAACGGTTCCAATTTCGATGAAGCCAAATCCGAAGTGGTCCAATTCTTCAATATATTCAGCATTTTTATCAAAACCAGCAGCTAAACCAATTGGATTTTTGAATTTAATTCCAAAAACTTCTCGGTCTAAACTTGGATGATTGTATTGATAAAATTTATCTAATAATTTTCCAACTCCAGGAAATGCAGCATAATTTTTTAGATTTCGCGTAACAAAATGATGCGCATCTTCGGGCTGTAATTGGAATAAAATGTTTTTGAATTGTTTGTACATGTTGCAAAATTAATCAATCCTATTCATTATAAAAATATGTTTTGATTACTTATTTTTTGCGATTGATTGTATTGTGCCAATTGGCGAAATTTCAACAGTTTTTTGACCTTTTACAACATAAAAATAATAGAGACTATTCGTATTGACTAAATAAATTTCTTTTTTCTCACCAGAATTGAAAGTTAAGGTTTGCCCATATTTTTCGAATTTTAAATCTCCATTTTTTATTCGTTTTGACAGAAAATTACCATCACCAATTCCAAATCCTATAAAGAAACAAATCAGCATAACAAAAAAGAATCCAATTAAATTTTGATTAATTTTCTTAGTGAATTCTTCGTTCGTGAGGTTATCAGTTTCTTTAATCTTGTAATATTTCTTAATGAATTTTTTCTCTGGATGTTTCAATGAATACTGTTTAAAACTATAAAGTAGAAAAATAAGAATAATAAAAAAGATTAGTAGGAAAGGATGTGCGGTAATTTCAGAAATTGGACTTATTAAGATATTCATAATGCTCGAAAATTTCAGAATATTAATATCCAATTGATAATAGAAAATAGATTCTTTAATAATTCCCATGAAGACTAAATAAATATAACCAAAAGGAAGTAATCGTTGTAAATGTTCGTTATTCATAAATCTTCAATCTATTTTTTGCGTAGT
Organism: Empedobacter sp. R132-2; assembly: GCF_030324375.1. NCBI lineage: Bacteria > Pseudomonadati > Bacteroidota > Flavobacteriia > Flavobacteriales > Weeksellaceae > Empedobacter > Empedobacter sp. R132-2. The sequence continues at coordinate 207,702 of NZ_JACAGG010000001.1, read as the reverse complement.
TTAATCTCTTTATTAATCATGGAAAGTTTGGCGATTAGAGGCATTAATGAAACAGAAGTTCCACATCCAATAGCTATGAAGGCATAATTACTGGTTTTTATTGCGGTGTAGATAAAGAATATAAACGCAAGAAACATAAAAGATCCAAATATAATTACAATATTTTTTGTTTGTTTTTGCTTTTTCAGAAGTTCGTTATCAATATATTCGGACAAATTTTTTTTAGTATTCATATTAGTGTGTTAATTAATTGAATAAATATAAATAAAAATCTGAGTCATTATAAATTATTCATTCAAAATAGATAATACAAGATTTTAATAAACAAATTAGAAATTGTACTTTTGCAGACTAATTAAAAGAGAAAAATTATGCAATCAAATTTTGTTGACTACGTAAAAATAAATTGTAGAGCCGGACATGGAGGTGCGGGTTCAGCAAGTTTGCATCGCGAAAAATATATTGACAAAGGTGGACCAGATGGTGGAGATGGTGGACGTGGAGGAAATATCACGCTTCTTGGAAACTCAAATCTTTGGACCTTGTTAGAATTTCGATTCAAAAGACATTTCCGTGCGCAAAACGGTGGACGTGGAGGTAAATCTCGTTCTACTGGTGCTGACGGTGAAGATATTATTTTGGAAGTTCCGATCGGAACAATTGCCAAAGATGACGAAGGAAATATTATTGGCGAAGTAACAGAAAATGGGCAAGAATTAATTATTGCGCAAGGAGGAAAAGGGGGGCTAGGAAACTGGCATTTCCGTTCTGCAACGCGTCAAACGCCTCGTTATGCACAGCCAGGTTTGGATGGTGACGAGCGTCAAGTTACATTGGAGTTGAAAATTTTGGCAGATGTTGGTTTAGTTGGTTTTCCAAATGCAGGAAAATCTACTTTATTATCAGCTGTTTCGGCTGCTAAACCAAAAATTGCAGATTACGCATTTACAACGTTAACACCTAACTTGGGAATTGTAGAATACCGTAATCATCAGTCATTTATTATGGCAGATATTCCTGGAATTATCGAAGGTGCGGCAGAAGGAAAAGGTCTTGGACATCGTTTCTTGCGTCATATTGAGCGTAATTCTAACTTATTATTTTTAATTCCTGCCGATACAGAAGATTATAAAAAAGAATATGAAATTCTGTTGAATGAATTGAAAAAATTCAATCCTGAATTGTTAGATAAAGAACGAATTTTAGCTATTTCTAAGTCAGATATGTTAGATGATGAATTGGAAGCTGAGATTAAAGCACAATTACCAACTGATATTGATACGATATTTATTTCGTCTGTTTCTGGAAAAGGAATCACAGAATTGAAAGATTTATTGTGGAAAAAACTACACGAATAACTAATTATTAAAGATAAAGACAAATGTTTGGAAATTTTGGAGACATCATGGGAATGATGGGAAAAATCAATTCATTTAAAGATAAATTTTCTGATTTGAAAAATGAATTAGATGGAGAAATTTTTACAACGACTTCTAACGATGGAAAAGTAAAAATTACAATGTCTAAATTGGCAACAGTAAAAGATATTGAACTTGCCGAAGGAATGGAAAAAGAAGAAATTGAAGATTTGTTAGTAATGACGTTAAACAAAGCGTTGGAACAAGTAAAAACAGAAGCAATTGACAGAGCGAAAAAAACGGCTCAAGAAAACTTACCAAACATTCCTGGAATGCCTTTCTAAGAAGAATTTGAAAAAAAATTAACCCCTGAAAATTAATTTTCAGGGGTTTTTGTTTGATGATTTGTTTCAATATTTTCCTCATCTAACGATTCCAAATATTCAGCTTTCAAACGTTCTTGTTCTTGGTAAATATCCCATAAACGCTCAGCTTGCGGGTCATAATAATTTTCTTGATCCCATTTCGGAACTTCTTTTTGTGGACCAATATTTCTAAACAGATAAGCGAAAAATGCACCCGAGATAAATCCACTCAAATGACCTTCCCAAGAAATAGAATTACTACTTGTATCAGATTTTAATTGCGGTAAAATTTCTTGAGGAACCATTCCCCAAATCATTCCGCCGTATAATAAAATAATGATTAGTGAAATCGCCATCAAACCACGTTCTTTTCTAATTATTCCACTAAAAAATATAAACGAAGCCAATAAGTAAACGATAGAACTTGCTCCAATATGACAACTTACATTGTCATCTAAAAAAGGTGGATTTCCGATGATCCAAAGAATAATTCCTGATAAAATCCAACCAAAGAAAATAACATAATAAGCCAATCTATCGTACATCAATAGCGCGATAAAGCTAAGAAAAGCTAACGGAAAAGTATTACTGATGATGTGTTTCCAACCTGAGTGAAATAAAGGCGAGAACAGAATTCCTTTTAACCCTACGAAAGTTCTCGGAATAACGCCGTAACAACTGTCTAAATTGTATCCGTTTTGTTGAAACAAAAAGATAATCCACATTGGGATAAGTAGTAAGAGAGGAATTATAATAGTTTTCTTTGGAAAAGGATAACTCATAAAATTGGTTTCGAAAACATCTTTCAATCTTTATTCCTTTCCATAAAATCTGCCAATTTTGGTCAAATTAAGCTTGATAGCGTTTTATTAATTCTTTTGCGAGTAATTTCCAATCGGTCCATTTTACACCAAGTTGATGATTTTGAGTAGCAATTTTATGTTGATAATTCAAATGCTTAATCACTTCTTTATAAGCTTTTATCAAATTAAAATTCGGATCGTAAATATGAGTAGCTTCAGAATTTGCACCATTAATTTCGAGTATGACAAAATTTCCGTTCTGAAAATCCTCTAAGCTTTTTGCTTTCAAATCGATTCGTCCATAATAAAAACCATCAATTTTTTTTGCAATTTGATCTATAGTTTCTTCTAATTTAGATGTCTTTAGAGAGGATCCGTCTAAAAAAGTTGTACCTCGACTATGATTTCCAATTGGTTCAACCAATAATTTTTCATCTTTTTGCAGAACTGAATTTAGTTCGTTTTGAAAACGTTTAAACAAATACTCTTTTCGATAAAAAGCTCTTAAATTTTGTTCGATTAATTCTTTCAATGTTGATTTTCCATCACCTGTAAACGTCAAAAAATCTTTAGCTGTTATAGAAAGTATTTTACCATTTTTTTCTTTTGGTAATCGAACATAGAAAACACCAAATTCAAAGTTTGATTGAATATATTCTTGTAAAATTAAATCGCGATTATTTTGTTCTAAATAATTTTTCCAATCAATTTTATTTCTGATTAATTCAACACCAATTCCACGTTCACCAAGATTTGGTTTCGCAATAAAAGGAAAATCAAACGGAATATCTTGTGTTGTAAATTCTTCAAAAAAAACAGTTTTTGGCTTATAATTTTCATCAATTTGATTGAGCAAATCAATTTTAGAATAATCAATAAATCCGCCCCATTTCATTGTAGGATTTGCCGAGCAAAAGTAAGCTGGAGCGCCTGTTTGAAAGATTTTATAAATGTACCAAGGTGTCAATGGCGCATAAAATAACCAGAATGGCCAAAATTCGTATCGTGTCCATTTTGTTATTTTCGGATTCATTTTTCTTGATTTTGAAAAGCAATTGTAGAAGATGCAATTCCAAAATTTTGTGGAATTTTAATCGTTGAAAAATGAGTTTCGATCGCAATTTTAATCAACGCAAAATGATGAATGCTATGATCAAAACAATACATTAATTCGCGATAATTTGTGGTATTAATTGTGAAATTCTCTCCGTAATAATTCTGTTTTAGCTGAATTGTTTTTTCTAAATCTAAACGTTCTATTTGTGATTTTAGATGATTCAGCGTATTCAAACTTTCAACAACCGAATTTTCTAAAGCACGATTTCGCTCTCTATCATCATAACAAATACAATTGTTTTTTTGCGCTTGTAAAAAGCACGAATAAAACTCGATAATATGACGAAAATGTTGACCAACAGAAGCACCAGAAATGATTTCTAATTCCTTTTGAAAAGACAGATCGTCAAATTGCAAAAGAATCGATTTCATTTCATCAAAGGAATGCGCTATAGTTTTCTGAATACTCATAATTCTTTGCAAAGATAAATTTTTACATTTGAACTAAATTGAAAAATGAGATGTGTATAATCAGTTTTTACAGAAATGAGGATGAATTTGTGTTGACGCACAACCGAGATGAGGAAATAAATCGTTCTTCTTCTAAAGAGATTGTGGAGCAAAAGCGTTTTGATAAAACTTATTTTTCGCCTGTAGATGAGCGCGCAAATGGAACTTGGATTTTTTATTCGGAACAATATGTTGCGTGTATTTTGAATGGAGGAATCGAAAAACCAATGCATTTCAAAGAAAAATACAGAGAAAGTAGAGGAATTATCTTATTAGATTTATTGAAATATAATTCTGTAAATGAGTTTATTAATTCGGAAAATTTGTCAGGAATCGCACCTTTTACAATTTTTGTTTTTGAAAGACTAACTAAAAATGCTTACCTTTTGTTTTGGAATGAAAATAAACTGAGCGTAAAAGATATTTCGCAAGAAAAAATTGTGACATGGTGTTCGTCGACATTGTACAGTCCTGAAAGAAGAAATGAAATTGATGAAATTTTTAATCAAAATAATGATTTAAAATCCGAAGAAATTTTAGAACTTCACGATGATTTGAAAATGAAAAAAGGTGATTTGTACGATTTTTTAGCAACGACATCTATCTCTCAAATTATTATGAATTCTTTAAGAATTGATATGAAATATTGTCAGCTATTTTGAAATTAATAGACAATAATTCGTTATTTTAAGGAATCATCAAATCATTTCGGACATAGGCATAATTTATGCTATAGTCTATCAGAATAATTATATTTGTTAAAGACAGCTTAAATAATAAAATGAACGATAATTTCTCACAACAAGTAAAAGACGTTATTTCTTATAGTAAGGAAGAAGCGTTGAGATTAGGCCACGACCAAATAGGAACGGAACACCTTCTGTTGGGGATTATTCGCGACGGTGAAGGGAAAGCCATTTCTGTCTTAGAAGCATTGAATGTCGATTTAGACGAAATGCGTCAAAAAATAGAAAACCTAAACCCAGCAAAAGAAACTCCAGGTAATAATATAAAAAATTTGAGTTTGACAAAACAAGCTGAAAGAGCGTTGAAAACAACATTCTTAGAAGCAAAATTGTTTAAAAGTCCGACTGTAAATACAATTCACTTATTATTGTGTATTCTTCGTAATGAAAACGATCCGATTACAAAATTGATGAATAAGTTGGATATTGATTACAATACAGTAAAGGAGGAATTCAAATTTCAATTTCAAGATGAGGAAATTCAATCTCCTCGTGCAGAAAATCCATCTTTTGATGGAGGTGATTCTGATAACGATTTTGAGCGTGCATCTACAAGTAAACCTACTTCGAAAAGTAAAACACCAGTTTTAGATAATTTCGGACGAGATTTGACAGCGATTGCGCAAGAAGGAAAATTAGATCCTGTAGTTGGACGCGAAAAAGAAATAGAACGTGTTTCGCAAATTCTTTCTCGTCGTAAAAAGAACAATCCATTGTTAATTGGAGAGCCAGGTGTTGGTAAATCTGCAATTGCAGAAGGTTTAGCGTTAAGAATTGTACAACGTAAAGTTTCGCGCGTATTGTTCAACAAACGTGTGGTAACATTAGATTTAGCATCATTAGTTGCTGGAACTAAATATCGTGGACAATTTGAAGAGCGTATGAAAGCTATTATGAATGAATTAGAGAAAAATGATGACATTATTCTTTTCATTGATGAGTTACATACAATTGTTGGAGCAGGAGGAGCTACAGGTTCTTTAGACGCTTCTAACATGTTCAAACCTGCTTTGGCTCGCGGTGAATTACAATGTATTGGAGCAACAACGTTGGACGAATATCGTCAATATATTGAAAAAGATGGCGCATTAGTTCGTCGTTTTCAAAATGTGATGGTTGAACCAACAACTCCAGAAGAAACATTACAGATTTTACATAACATCAAAGATAAGTACGAAGCGCATCACAATGTAAATTATACAGACGAAGCGTTGCAAGCTTGTGTTAATTTGACAACACGTTATATTACTGATCGTTTCTTGCCTGATAAAGCGATTGATGCTTTAGATGAAGCAGGTTCTCGCGTACACATCAAGAATATAAAAGTTCCACAAGAAATTTTAGACCTTGAAGCAAAATTAGAAGAAGTTCGCGAAGAGAAAACGAAAGTTGTAAAATCTCAAAAATACGAAGAAGCAGCTCGTTTACGTGATTCAGAGAAACAAATAGAAAGCGATTTGAAACGTGAGCAAGCAAAATGGGTGCAAGAATCGAAAGAGAATCGTGAAACGGTTACAGAAGAAAATGTAGCGGAAGTTGTTTCGTTGATGTCTGGCGTTCCTGTACATCGTGTAGCTGAAAAAGAATTGAAAAAATTAGCTCAAATGAATGAGTTAATGAAAGGAAAAGTAATTGGTCAAGATGAAGCGGTAACGAAAGTTGTGAAAGCAATTCAACGTAATCGTGCAGGATTGAAAGATCCAAACAAACCAATTGGTTCATTCATTTTCTTAGGGACTACAGGTGTTGGTAAAACACAATTAGCGAAAGTTTTAGCGAAAGAAATCTTTGATTCTAACGATGCATTAATTCGTATCGATATGTCAGAATACATGGAGAAATTTGCCGTTTCTCGCTTAGTTGGGGCACCTCCGGGTTACGTTGGTTACGAAGAAGGTGGACAATTAACAGAAGCAGTTCGCCGTAAACCATATGCAGTAATCTTATTAGATGAGATTGAGAAAGCACATCCAGATGTATTCAATATTTTATTACAAATTTTGGATGATGGTCATGTAACTGATAGTTTAGGTCGTAAAGTTGATTTCCGTAATACGATTATCATTTTAACGTCTAACATTGGTACAAGACAATTGAAAGAGTTTGGAGATGGTGTTGGATTTGGAACTTCATCTAAGAAAGATTCTGCTGATGAACGCGCAAAATCAACAATTGAAACAGCTTTAAAACGTGCTTTCGCGCCAGAATTTTTGAATCGTATTGATGATATTATTTTCTTTAATTCATTGACAAAAGAAGACATCATGAAAATCATCGATATTGAATTAGCAAGTTTAATCGAGCGTTTAATAGCTTTGAATTATCATATTGAATTAACAGAGGAAGCGAAGAATTTTATCGCAGACAAAGGATTTGATAAAGATTATGGAGCTCGTCCGTTGAAACGTGCTATTCAGAAATACATCGAAGATCCAATGGCAGAAGAAATTATCAATGCTGTAATTAGTGAAGGAGATGAATTAACTCTTGATTTAAATGAAGCAAAAGATGGTGTTAAAATTTCTGTAAAAGGAAAAACGAAAGAAGAAAAATCAGAATAATTTCTAAGTTTCTATAATAGAAAGGCTTGAACATTTTTGTTCAAGCCTTTTTTATTTCGGTAACTTTTGCCGTACATTTGCGCTCAGCAAGCCACTTTGTCGCTTCATGTATGTGAAGAGGAAAGTCCGGGCTCCAAAGAGTAAGCATAGCGGGTAACGCCCGTCCGTCGAGAGGCGAGGACAAGTGCAACAGAAAGTATGTACAGTTCGGCTGTAGTGAAACCAGGTAAACTCTATGCGGAGCAATGCCATGTATACCAGCAGTTAAGAGCTACTCGTTCGTTGCTGGGGGGTAGGCAGATTGATATTTTAGGTAACTAAAATACTAGATAAATGACAAAGCATCTTGATTTATTAAGGTGACAGAACCCGGCTTATCGGCTTGCTTTTTTCTATTTTTTGAAGTAAAGACTAAATAATTCTGAAGTATTAGAACAGTTGTTCTTTTTCAAAATATTTCTTCGATGCGTGTCAATAGTATGTTTACTTAAATCTATAGCGTTTGCTATATCCTGACTTGTGTAGCCTTTAATCAGAAATTCGATAATCTCCGTTTCTTTTTTTGTAAGTTGTAAAGATGAATTTGTTTTTGAATTAAGAAGATTATTCAATCCATCTTTGATGTTGTAAATATGCATAATAGGCTTTCCTCCAACCTTTATTTGTGTGATGTCAGTCGCTAAACAAAAAACTCGATTTGGTAAAAAATTTTTACTTAATTCGTAAAAGAAATGTTGCAAATGAATTTGATGAATTTCTCCTTTTTTATCTATCACACGAAAATCATAAGTAAATTTATAATTCATTCTTTCTTCAGGGACAATTTCCATACTAAAATTTGCAATTCGTTGCTGAATATCAATCACATGTTGCAAATCATCGGGATGTACCATTTGAACACATAATTCAGCTGTATATTCGTCAGGAAGATAACCCAAAATATCTTCGCATTGAGGAGAAACATATTCGAATGTTGCAGAATTAGGATTGATGAAATACATAAAAGATTCACCAAGAGCAAGACTTCTTAAAGTTTGTAAATAATCATTAATCGATTGAAAACTCTCATTTTTTTCGTTTAAGGTTCTACGATCTGTATTTTCACTCCATAGTTTTTTTACAATACTTGCATATTCAGTAATAGATTTTTGATTTGCTTTTTTCATATGCTTACAAGTAAAAGTTAATAAAATACCATTAAATGAGTATTTTTTAAGTTAGTAATATAAACTAATTTTGCAAAATATATATAGGATTAAAGCAGTTTTGCTTTTTCAACCAACCTATTTTATATTTAACCTATAAAAAAAGGAGCTAAATTTTTTAGCTCCTTTTTAATATTATGATGGAATTAAAGTAAAGATTTTACTTTCTCGATTACAGCAGTAGAATCGATTCCATATTTTTTCATTAAATCTGAAGGTGTTCCAGATTCACCGAATTTATCATTAACCGCAACAAAAGCTTGTTTTGTTGGTAATTTTTGAGCTAAAACTCTTGCAACAGATTCACCTAAACCACCTAAAATATTATGTTCTTCAGCTGTTACAATTTTTCCTGTTTTCTTTACAGAGTTTAAGATAATTTCTTCATCCAATGGTTTGATTGTATGAATATTGATCACCTCACAAGAAATTCCTTCTTTTTCTAACTCAGCAGCAGCAACCAAAGATTCCCAAACTAAGTGACCTGTCGCAACAATTGTTACATCAGAACCTTCGTTCATTAAGATACCTTTACCAATTTCAAATTTTTGGTCAGCTGGTGTGAAAACTGGAACAGCAGGACGACCGAAACGTAAGTAAACAGGACCTTCATATTCAGCTGCAGCAATTGTAGCCGCTTTAGTTTGATTGTAATCACAAGGATTGATAACCACCATTCCTGGTAACATTTTCATCAAACCAATATCTTCTAATGTTTGATGAGTTGCACCATCTTCTCCTAACGTTAAACCAGCGTGCGATGCAGCGATTTTTACATTTTTGTTAGAGTAAGCGATAGATTGACGAATTTGATCGTACACACGAGCTGTAGAAAATTCAGCGAAAGTTCCTGTGAAAGGAATTTTACCTCCAATTGTCAAACCTGCAGCAATTCCCATCATGTTTGCTTCAGCAATACCAATTTGGAAAAAACGCTCTGGGTTTTCTTTGATAAATTGATCCATTTTCAATGAACCAATCAAGTCAGCACACAATGCAACAACGTTAGGATTTGTTCTTCCTAACTCTGTCAATCCATCTCCGAATCCACTACGTGTATCTTTTTTTTCTGTGTATGTTAAGTCTATCATTGTTTTTGTTTTTTGTATTCGTTTTTGTATTTTTCTACTTCTGTTTTTTCATCAAATTGATAAATAAAATCATTTGGCGAAACATTAATTTCTTCTTCCTCTTCGGCGCTCTTTTTTATCCAATTTTCTAAGATTTCAACATTTTCTAACACAATATTATGTCCAACTCGATAAATCAAGCCTTTCAAATTTAGTTCAGAATTGATAAACGGAACGGTGTTGATGTTAGAATTTGTATCGATGCAAATTTCTGTACCATTGTCGTTGTCATTATCTTTTCTGAAAATGTTATACACTTCACATTGTTTATTTAGAATCGTTTCTTTTTGACCAGTTCTATTCGCAACATAACTATTTCCGATTGCGGAATTTGTTAAACTTGGATTATTAGTCGCTAAAAAAGAATTTCCTAATAAATCTTTTGTGCCTTCGAAATCAATTTTAAAAACCTTCGGATTTTCTTCTTCGCTGTAAACAGAATACATATTGTCGTTTACTTTTAATGAAGCGAAGTTTCCCATCGGTGTTCGCGTAATCATCAAATGTGCTTTGTAATCTTTGGTTGATAAAATGTCCAAAAAATCTGAATAGAAATCACTTTTGATACGATATTGAATAACGTTTTCGAATTTATACGATTGCATTTGAGCGAAAGTTAAACATGTAAAAAGCGTTAATATAAAACTGATTGATTTTTTCATTATCGAATTGATTTGATAAGTATTAATCCAAAGAATTCAAGAAAGTAGTTAACTTATCTTTGTCTTCTTTTTTCAGTTTATCATATTTGTTATTGATTTCTAAAACACTTTTTCTTATTGCATCAATTGTTCCCGAAAGAGCAACACTTCCGCTTTGATAAATGTACATATCGCACACTTGTCCTGCGTAATTGTAAACCAAATTTCCTAAATCTTTATCTGTAAAAGTCGGAATTTTAGCTTTCAAATTTTTGCAATGTTCTGGTGCAACTTTCATGAAATCTTGAATGTCTGGATTGTCGATTGCCAAATCGATTTTGCTAATATCTGTCGTTTTGTAAGCAGATGTATAAGGATCATAATATTCGGCTAAACTAACTTCTGTTGCAGCAACAGCAGAATCTACTGCTACAGCCGCTTCATCATAATCTGTTGAAACTTCTGTTAATTTAAACTTTTTAGCATCATCGAAATACGTTTTGAAAAGGTTATTTAATTCTTTTACTTCGCTTTTGTTTGCTAATTTATTCTTTTTGAATTGTTTTACCAATTGATTTGTAGAACCTTGCGCAGTTGCCAAAGCTTTAGAACGCTCTATATCAGGATTTCCATCATAATCACTATCATTATAAATCAAGCTATAATTTAATGAAGCAACAGTTCCAAAAAGACTATTTACGTTATCACTTTCTGATGTTTGATAATTGTAATAATTAATAATAGGATCCTCGTAACGATTGTCTGGTGAATAAGCTACTGCTTCGGCTGCATAAGCCGTATCTACAGACGACATCATGTTATCGTATTCTTGTTTCTTTTTTGCCAATTCGTTAGTAAAACTTTCGATTTCTTTTTTCTCATCAAAAGTTACTTTTACGTTAGAATTTGCAATATTTTGAATCGTTAATCCATTAAAATCTCCTGCGTCATATCTAATTAAAAGCCCTTTCAATTTTGTTTGAGGAAACATAATCGCAACGTTATTAATTGCATTTTTTTCATCAACACATAATGTAGAAGATTTTGTTTCGAAATCTGTTTTAGATGTTAATTCGTATTCATTACACTTATATCCATTGATCGTTGTAGATGAATTTAGATTTTTAACTGAAATAAATTTCTCGAACAAGTTATCTGAATAAGGTTTTAAACTATCATCCGATATACCTTCGTAATAATAAGGGGCTTTTATCGATAATTGATTTTCTAATGAATTGGCATATACTTCGAAAAACTTGCTGTTGTTGATAAAGAAAGCATCTTTATTAAAGCTTCCTGAAGTATAAGGACCTCCTTCCGAAGTTCCTAAAACAGCGTCTTTAGAAATATAGGTTACAAAAAATAAATCTTTTTGACCATCTAAATAAGTCTGATATTCTTCTGGTAAATTGATTTTATACGATACTTTTTTGTCAAAAGAATATGTTTTTTCCTGCCCAAAGGCTGTTAAAGAACAAAGCGTAAGTATAGAATAAAATAACGTTTTCATAGTATTTTGATTGTGTTGAAATTATTAATAATCTGTCAATTCAGTTTCAGGATTTTGCTCTAATGCAGAAGCTAATTGCTCGTCGTTAGGCGCTTTTCCGTGCCAAGAGTGGCTTCCCATCATGTAATCAACTCCATTACCCATTTCTGTGTGTAATAAAATTGAAACTGGTTTTCCGTTTCCTGTTAATGTTTTAGCTTCTTCTAAAATAGCAATTACTTTTTCTAAGTTATTTCCATCTTTTTCTTCTAAAACAATCCATCCAAAAGCTTCTAATTTAGCTTTCAAATCTCCTAATGGTAAAACGTGGTCTGTATCACCATCAATTTGACGACCATTGTAGTCAATCGTTGCAATTACATTATCCACTTTTTTACCAGCAGCATACATAAAAGCTTCCCAGACTTGACCTTCTTGTAATTCACCGTCACCATGTAATGTGTAAACTAATTTATCGTCGTTGTTTAATTTTTTTGCTTGAGCAGCACCTAAAGCAACTGATAAACCTTGTCCTAAAGATCCAGAAGCGATACGAATTCCAGGTAAACCTTCGTGTGTTGTTGGGTGACCTTGTAAACGAGAATCTAATTTTCTGAATGTAGCTAATTCGCTAACAGGGAAGAATCCTGAACGAGCTAATGTGCTGTAGAAAACTGGTGAAATGTGACCGTTTGATAAGAAGAATAAATCTTCTCCTTTTCCGTCCATAGAGAAGTCTGTAGAGTAAGTCATGATTTTACCGTATAATGCAGCAAAATATTCTGCACAACCTAATGATCCACCTGGGTGTCCACTATTTACGGCATGTACCATTCTCAAAATATCTCTCCTTGTTTGTTGTACTTGTGTTTGAAGTTCTTGAAGTGTCATTGTTTGTTTATAAAAATTTGAACAAAAATAATTCTTTTTTGTAGGGCAAAAAAATCGTAGAACATAAATCACTACAATTGGGGAGAATAATCGGTAATAATAGCTAACCTACTTATGAGACTATAAAAACCAGCGCTGAAGTTTATAAAGAAGAAGCTTGAAGTTAGTTAATAAGAAGGCAAGAGTTTTACAACGTTTATTTATCTTTTTGTAATCTTCTAATTGTAAAGGGTACAGAGAGATGTTTTTTAATAAAAAAGACGAAGCAAAACTTCGTCTTTTTTATTTATTCTTCTTCCACATGCCATTCGCCACGATGAGGTATCAAAGCGTCACGGACTTGTATCATTTCAGATTCTACCACCACCAAATAAGCAACTGCATATTCTGGTTCAACCTCTACAAATTCAGAAAATGTACTTTGTAACTTTTCTTTTTCTGCATATTGTTTCAAGTGAATTGCATGATGTTTTGCAGTTGGTATAGCATCGGGACCATAAAAATCCCAGATTAATTTTAATTTCTTTTCCATTTTTAATTTAATTCTTTTTGACGATTAGAACTTACTAACCACAAACCGATAAAGGTTAATAAACCATTCAAAATGATTAATTCAACACCAATTTTGTAATCAGTAAAATTAATCACTAATTCGTTGATGATATACGTAAAAATAGGTGCTAAAATAGCAACTGTAATAATTGAATATTTTCTGTAAATGTTACGTTTCGTTAAAATTCCGAAAGCAAACAATCCTAATAAAGGTCCGTAAGTATAACCTGCAATTTCCATCACAAGATAAACAATTGATTTGTTGTTAATCATTTTGAAAACCATAATCAAGATAAAGAAAACTACCGTGAAAATTAAGTGAACACGAATACGAATCTTTTTCTTTTCTTTTTCTGATTTTTCTTTGTCTTCGTTGATGTTTAATAAATCGACGCAATATGAACTTGTAACCGCCGTTAAAGCTCCGTCGGCAGAAGGAAATAAAGCAGAAATTAATCCGATAATAAAAATTACAGAAATAATCATTGGGAAATGATGTCCTAACAGCGAAAGTGCTGGAAACATATCATCACCCATAATATTTTGTCCGCCTTGTTCCATAAAGAAACCATCAGCAGTATAAAAACCACCTTCACTCATTGCGTATAAATAAAGCAATCCACCCAAAAATAAGAACGCTAAATTCACAATCAATAATGTTCCAGCGAACGTCAACATATTCTTTTTTGAGTTTTGAAGATTATCAACAGAAATATTTTTTTGCATCATTTCTTGGTCAAGACCAGTCATCGCAATTGTGATAAACATTCCGCCCAAAATTGTTTTTAAGAAATAAGTTTTCGAATTTGGATCAAGATTAATGAAATGGGTATAGTTTTTGGCTTGCATCCTATCGTAAGCTTCACCAACAGATAAATTAAGATGCGAAAGGATAAACCAAATACAAGCAATCAAGCTAATGATCATAAATGATGTTTGCAAGGTGTCGGTTACGACAATTGTTTTTACTCCACCTTCGAACGTGTATAATAATATCATCAATAATAAGACAAATGTTGTTGCCCAAAATGGTACGCCTAAATTGTCTAATAAAAATATTTGTAACACATTTACAACTAAATATAAACGTGCTGTTGCGCCAATTCCACGAGAAATAATAAAGAAAACCGATCCCATTTTATGTGCTTCAACATTGAAACGTTTTCCTAAATAGGTGTAAATTGAGGTTAGATTCATTCGGTAATAGAGTGGAAGTAATACCCCCGCGACGATAAAATAACCAAGAAAAAATCCGATAACCATCATATAATATTCGAATCCTCCATAAATATATTCGGAACCAGTTAATTTTCCGACCGTACCCGGAACCGAAATAAAAGTAACGCCACTAAGGCTTGTCCCAATCATTCCGAAAGCCACCAACCACCATTTACTTTTTTTGTTTCCGTTAAAAAAAGATTGATTGTCAGAATTTCGACTGGTGAAGTAAGAGATCACTAAAAGTCCTACAAAGTATACGATAACACAAAGTAGTAAAATTGTTGAGTTCATAATTTATTTAGTAAATAAGCCCAAATTTAATATTTTTGAGTGAATGATGATAGATTAATTTTCCGAAGATAAAATTGTAAATTTGTTGTCTATAATTTTTTGAACGAATGAATTACCCAAGCAAGGTTTTAGAGCGAGCTGTAGAAGAGATGTCAAATTTGCCAGGAATAGGAAAGAGAACAGCTTTGCGACTTGTTTTACATATGTTAAATCGTCCCAAATCTCAAACGACGGCTTTATCCGAAGCGCTTTCTCATTTGGTAGATGATGTTAAATATTGTCAACATTGTCATACAATTTCTGATGATGAGGTTTGTGATATTTGCAACAACTCATTGAGAGAAGAAACTATAATTTGTGTCGTGGAAGATGTGCGTGATGTGATGGCGATTGAAAACACAGGACAATTTAAAGGACAATATCACGTTTTAGGAGGAAAGATTTCTCCAATGGAAGGCATTGGACCTGGTCAATTGAATATTCAAACTTTGGTAGATCGTGTTCAAAATGAAAATGTAAAGGAAATAATCTTTGCTTTAAGTTCTACAATGGAAGGAGATACAACTGTTTTTTACTTGTATCGACAATTAAAGAATGCCGAAATTATTTTTTCGACCATTGCACGAGGTCTTGGTGTAGGAGATGAGTTAGAATATGCAGACGAAGCGACGTTGGTTCGTTCTATACAACATCGAATCCCATATTCAGAAAATAAATTTTAAAATGAAATTATCGATAATTATTGTTAGTTATAATGCGCCAAAACATTTAGAGCTTTGTCTTGATTCGTGTCAGGAAGCTTTAAAAAATGTAGATGGCGAAATAATTGTAATTGATAATGATTCATCGGAAATTGATTTTATATTCCTAAAAAAAACTTTTCCTACTGTAAATTTTTTACTTCAGAATGAAAATCTTGGTTTTGCAAAAGCGAATAATATTGGGGTTGAGAATGCTTTGGGAGAATATATTCTGATTCTTAATCCAGATACAATTATTCCAGAGAATTTATTCGAATCTTTGATTGAATTTCATCAGTCAAAAGAAAAAATAGGTTTTGTGGGAGTACGAATGATAGATACAAACGGAAATTTTCATCCAGAATCAAAACGTAATATTCCGACAGCTAAAAATTCATTTTCTAAGTTGTATAGTCGATTTAATCATTCAAAGAAAAATAATTATTACAAATTAGAAGTTGATGAATTTGAAATTGCTCCTTGCGAAATTTTAGTTGGTGCTTTTATGTTCACCACGAAGAAAATCTATCAGGAAATTGGAGGATTTGATCCACGTTATTTTATGTATGGAGAAGATATAGATTTGTCTTTTAGTGCAGAATTGGCTGGTTATAAAAATTATTATAAAGGAGATATAACGGTTTTACATTACAAGGGAGAAAGTACGAAAAAAGATAAAAAATATTATAAACATTTTTTTGAAGCCATGATGATTTTCTTAGCAAAATATTATCAAAAAAATTGGTTGCATTATCAACTTTTACGTTCGGGAATTTTGATTAAATATTTAATTCAATTATTTAAATTTTCTTTACATTCACCTAATAATACTTCTAAAATAGAAGTAAAAGCAGAAAATTTATTTTGGATTGATAAGAAATCAGATTTCAAATCTTTATCAAATAATGAAATTGCAATTGATGCAAGTTTTTTTACTTATCAAGAGATATTATCAATCATTTCTGAAAACAACTCTTCTTCACGTTCATTTTATATTCGCCCTAAAAATAAAAATTATTTAATAGGTGATGATAAACTGATTATAAATCTATAAAAACAAAAAAAGCTGAATCTTAATGACCAGCTTTTACAGTATCTTTTTTCTCAACTTTCGGAGTTTCTACAGTTTTTGTAGAATCTTTTACTTCCTCATGTTTTTCTTCAACAGCTTCTTCATGTTTTGCATGACCTTCGTGAGCAGCTTCAGACTTGTGGTGCATTTCTTCAGCAGTAGCTGGTTCGTGAACTACAGGAAGTACACCATGGTTTACACCTGCTTTAGAGTTACAAGATGTAGCAAATGCAGCAACAGCTACTAAAAGAATTAATTTTTTCATGACGTACAAAATTTATTGTATGAATATATTGTTATAATTGTTTTGACAAAATTAGTTAAAAACATTGAGTTCAACTAACTGATTTATTTCAATTGTGCAATTTTCTGAATTCCACCTTTTGTTTTATCTCCAACCTTTACACTGATCTCTGTATCAAGTGGTAAAAAGATATCAACACGCGATCCGAACTTGATGAAGCCATATTCTTTACCCGCAACAGCATCGTCATTCTCTTTACTGTAACAAACAATTCTTCGTGCAACTGCACCTGCAATTTGTCTGAAAAGAACTTTTGTATGATCTGCATTCTCTACAACAACAGTTGTTCTTTCATTTAATTCTGATGATTTTGGATGAAATGCAACCAAAAATTTTCCTGGATGATATTTCGAATAAATCACTTTTCCATTCACCGGATAACGCGTTACATGTACGTTAAGAGGCGTCATGAAAATTGATAATTGAATACATTTTTGATTCAAAAATTCGCTTTCAAATACTTCTTCTAATACAACAACTTTTCCATCAACTGGTGCGATTACGCAATTTTCTGACGAATCTGATTCACGAATTGGGTTTCTGAAAAACCAAACGATAAATCCGTAAAGTATCCATAATGGTAAGGCAAAGTAAAAACCATATACAGGAAAAAAGTAATGTAATACTCCTGTAGCGATTGCAAATAAAATTAAGCAACCTATCAAAATTGCTGTTCCTTCTCTGTGAAGTTTCATAAAGTATATACTAATAAATAATATAAATAAACAAATGGTACGACAAATATAAAACTATCTAATCGATCTAAAAAACCGCCATGTCCTGGAATAAGGTTAGAGCTGTCTTTTACATTGAAAAATCGTTTTAATTTAGATTCTGTCAAATCTCCCAATGGACCTAATGCTGCAACGATCAAACCAATAATCATCCAGTTTCCGTGCAAGTTCTCTCCAAAATATTTCTGAATTAAGAATCCAGCGATAATGGTGAAGATAATTCCTCCAAAAAAACCTTCCCACGTTTTTGCTCCCGAAATTTTAGGTGCTAATTTATGTTTTCCAATTAAGTTTCCTGTTAAATATGCAAATGTATCACTGCTCCAAAGTAATAAGAAAACGAAAAACACTTCGTAATGCATCACTTTTTCACCTAAATTATAATCAAAACTAGGTAAAGTTAATGCTAAGACAAATGGTGCGATAACGTATGTTAAACCTAAAGTAGCTTTTCCAAAATCGTTCAATAATTCATTGGTTGATTTGAAAATAATATAAATACTAAAAACAAATAAAACTGGAATGATGAAGTACAAACTTCTTAAATGAAAATAGTAATGATTCGAAGTTTCGAAAGCTTCTAAAAATTCTTTACCATAATAGCCAAAAACAACTAAGGCAGCTAAAAGTGCTCCTAATTGATAAAGTTTATTGGTAAGATTAGTGATTTTAAAAAATTCGTACAAACAAAAAAGTCCAAAAACCATCATCAAAACAATCAAACCTTTTGGGTTTATCGTTGTCCCGAAAAATATAATAAGTGCGTAAATAAGTCCAGAGAAAGCTCTAATTGCTAAATTTTTCATAGCTAATCTTCAACCAATAACAAATAAATATTCTTCGCATTGTCTACGTTCGGAAATTTGTGCATATTTTTTCCACGAATCGAAGTTATTTTAGATGGAAGGTTGTCTTTTTTTAATGTTCGTAATTTCTGTAATGCCACGCTCACATTTTCCACTAATTGTGACGGGCGTGCATAGATAATAAAATTTGACGGAAAATCAGCAATATTTCTACCATAAGTTTGATGTGCCGATAACATAATACTTCCATCAAAAGCAATCAGAAATTCGCAACTAAGGAAACTAAGCGTATAACGAGAATCGCATGGATTTTCGACAAAAGGAATATCGACTGAATTAAGAATTTGTTGTAAGTGCGGATCAGGACAAATTAATTCGGTCACATTTTCGTAATTGACAATTTCTTTAAGGTTTATAGAAGCCTCTTGTATATTGTCACAAAATAGGAAATGTCCACCACCTACATTAAAGTTTGTAGCAAAGACTTCATCCATAGAAATCTTTTGGTCAGCATAATTTGGATGAAACAAATCAATGTGATTATCATCTGAATTCTCTGCTGATTTTTTAGTAGCTTTTTTAAGTAGGTTTTTAATTGCTTTCCACATGAAAACTCATGATTTTATATGAAATTAATCAATTACAGCCTAAAGGTAATAATTTTTAACAATATAATAAGAAGTAAAAAAAAAATCGTCCGATTTGGACGATTTTTTCTATTATTTTGAATGAATTTGATTAAATATCATTTCCAGCTTTTGGTTGAATCACTTGTTCTGGACCAGCTTCTATAGCTTCTTCTTGTTTTTCTTTGATTTGATCCAATTCGCTTACAAATTTTCTTGGTCCGAAAATTTCTTCCAAATCTTCTCTAAAGATTACTTCTTTCTCAATTAATTTTTGAGCCAAAACATCTAATTGATTGCGATGTTCACGTAAAATATCTTTTGCTCTATCATATTGAGCTTCGATCATTGTTTTTACCTCTTTATCAATTACCTGAGCAGTTTGTTCTGAATAAGGCTTGCTGAAACCATATTCATTTTGTCCAGATGAATCGTAATAAGAAACATTACCAACTTCTTTGTTCAATCCGTAAATACTTACCATTGCAGAAGCTTGTTTTGTTACTTTTTCCAAATCACTTAATGCACCTGTAGAAATGTTATTGAAAACAACTTCCTCAGCAGCACGACCACCCATTGTCATACACATTTCGTCTAACAATTGTTCTGTCGTTGTAATTTGTCTTTCTTCTGGCAAATACCAAGCAGCTCCTAACGAACGTCCACGAGGAACAATAGTTACTTTAACCAATGGTGCAGCGTGTTCTGTTAACCAACCAATTGTAGCGTGACCAGCTTCGTGATAAGCGATACGTTTTTTCTCAGAAGGTTTAATTACTTTACTTTTCTTCTCTAATCCACCAATAATACGGTCAACAGCATCTAAAAAATCTTGTTTTTCTACAACTTCTTTGTTTTTACGAGCAGCAACTAAAGCCGCTTCATTACAAACATTGAAAATATCTGCACCAGAGAAACCTGGTGTTTGTTTTGCTAAAAATTCGATTTCAACATCTTCACCTAATTTTAATGGACGTAAGTGAACCGCGAAGATTTCTTTACGCTCGTTTAATTCAGGTAATTCAACGTGAATAATACGGTCAAAACGACCTGGACGCATCAATGCTTTATCCAATACATCAGCACGGTTTGTTGCAGCAATCACAATTACGTTAGATTCTGTTCCGAAACCATCCATTTCTGTTAATAATTGGTTTAATGTATTTTCGCGTTCGTCATTAGAACCTGTAAAGTTAGATTTTCCACGCGCACGACCAATTGCATCAATCTCATCAATAAAGATAATTGAAGGAGATTTTTCTTTTGCATTTTTGAATAAGTCACGTACACGAGATGCACCAACTCCCACAAACATTTCTACGAAATCTGATCCTGATAATGAGAAGAAAGGCACTTTCGCTTCTCCAGCAACAGCTTTTGCTAATAAGGTTTTACCTGTACCCGGAGGTCCTACTAATAAGGCTCCTTTTGGGATACGTCCACCTAATTTTGTGAATTTTTCTGGGTGTTTCAAGAATTCAACGATTTCTTCAATTTCTTCTTTTGCACCTTCTAAACCTGCAACATCTTTGAAAGTTGTTTTGATATGATCATCACCTTCAAATAATTTCGCTTTCGATTTTCCGACAGAGAAAATTCCTCCGCCACCTCCAGCAGATCCACCTCCGCCCATTCGTCTGAATAGTAAGAAGTAGATTAATCCGAAGAAAATCAATGAAATGAAAAGATTCATAAACAAACTTCCAAAACCATTTGAAATTTGTGTGTTAAGAACGGCAGTTTTATTTGGGCTCTTTTCTACGTTAGCATAAAAATCTTTTTCAAAATTTCCTGCATCAGCAACATTGAAAATAAAGTTTGGAGCGCCTGTAGCAAAAGGATTTAAAGTTTCGTTTGATTTTTTAAACTTTTTAAATTCTTCAGTATTCAGAGCTGCGTCCGTTAAATATACACTTACACGTCCTGATTCTTTTTCTAGATTCGCTTCTTTTACGTAACCTTTTTCTACATAAGAAAGGAAAGTCGTACGGTCTATATTTTTAGTAGTTCCGCCGGCACCTCCAATGTTATCAGAAAATAATAGAAAGGCAATCAGCAATAATCCAATAATGGCATATATCCATGTAGGATTAAACCCCGAAGGTTTAAAATTATTTTTTTTCAATTTTTTTTGGTTTCAGTTATGATTAATATTCCATTTCGATACGCGTCTCTACAGCATCACCCCAAAGACTTTCGATATCGTAATATTCTCTGTATTCTTTTTGGAAAATATGGACAATAACATTTGTGTAGTCCAACAAAACCCATTGATTGTTTTGTGTTCCTTCTACATGAAAAGGTCTTTCTGACATTTCTGTTTTTACAGTTCTTTCAATCGAACCTGCTAAAGCACTAACTTGTGTATTCGAGTTTCCGGTACAAATAACGAAGTATTGACAAAATGCATTTTCAATTTCGCGTAAATCTAGAATTGTAATTTCTTCTCCTTTAACATTTGTAATTCCGTCAACAATGCTATCTAGCAAGTCTTTTGTATATTGAGTATCTATCATCTTTTATTTTGTAATTCGCAAATTTAGTGAATCCTTATTAAAGTTTAAACTTTTTAAAATAACTTTAACCACTCTATAAAAATAGTAAAAAAAATGTATTTAATTAGTTTTGATTCTTTGCCTAATACGAATGAGTTCTTGGTGGATTTGTCCAAAAAAGATGCCAATAGTTGGACTGTCATACATGCTAAAAATCAAACAAAAGGAAAAGGTTACGCAGGAAATGAGTGGAAAGTTGTCGCTGGAGAAAATTTAACCTTTAGTTTTTTGCTGAAAACGGATTATAGTTTTCAAGAATTAATTTATTTTAATGAATGGATTTCGAATGTTATTTGTCTATTTTTAAAACAATTTCATCCAAAATCTAACGTAAAATGGCCAAATGATATCATTTTAAATGATAAAAAGGTTTGTGGAATATTAATCGAAAATCATCGTTCCAATGGAATTATGAATTCTGTAATCGGAATAGGAATTAATGTCAATCAAGCTGATTTTAATCACTTACCAAAAGCAACATCTATTCGAAAAGTAACTGACAAAGAATATGACATCGAGGAAATTTTGGCAGATTTAATACATTATTTCGAAAATGAATATTCAATTTTAGAAGAGAAAAATTTTGAACAAATTCATCAAACTTATTTAGATAATCTGTTTAGAAAAGATGAAATTTCGCATTTTAGATTGGATGGAGTAGAAGTGGACGGAATTATTAGAGATGTAAATGAAGCGGGAAATTTACTGATAGAAATCAATCAAGAATTGAGAGAATTTAAGCACAAAGAAATCGAACTTCTTTTTTAATCCTATAGAAAAGGCTATTTTTGTTTAATGGAAGAATTTGTAGTTTTAGTTGATCAGGACGATCAAAAATTAGGATTGATGGAGAAACAACAGGCTCATGTAGCTGGTTTGTTGCATCGTGCATTTTCTGTTTTTGTATTCAATTCCAAAGGAGAATTAATGATTCAGCAACGAGCTGCGAGCAAATACCATTCGCCAACGTTGTGGACGAATACATGTTGTAGTCATCCGCGCGATAACGAAACTTACGAACAAGCGGCGCACAGACGTTTGGAAGAAGAAATGGGATTTGATTGCGAATTAGAATATAAATTTAATTTCATTTACAAAGCGCATTTAGAAAATGATTTGATCGAGCATGAATTAGACCATGTTTTTATCGGAACATTTGATGATGAACCAAAGCTAAATCCTGATGAAGTGATGGCCTATCGTTGGGTAGAATTGGATGATTTGAAAAAAGATATGGAAAAAAATCCTCAGAATTATACAGCTTGGTTCAAAATAATTTTTGAACATTACGTTTCGTATATCGAAGAATAAAAATTTATACAGATGAAAGTTACTGTCAACAGAAAAGCACATTTTAATGCTGCGCACCGATTGTTTAACAAGAATTGGAGCGACGAACAAAATTTTGAAGTTTTCGGAAAATGTTCTTATCCAAACTATCACGGGCATAATTACGAAATTATTGTGGCGGTGAAAGGCGAAGTTGATCCAGAAACTGGTTTTGTGATGAATTTGGACGAATTACGAAAAATTATTGCGATTGAAGTTGAAGATTATTTGGATCATAAAAATCTGAATGTTGATATTGAAGAATTTAAAACTATCAATCCAACTGCCGAAAATATTGTGATTTTGATTTGGAATAAAATTAGAGCAAAATTAGCGACCGATTTAGAATTGAAAGTAACCTTATACGAAACTCCACGTAATTTTGTAGAATACGCAGGCGAATGAAATTAGGCGATCACATTCCAACCTTTTCGTTGGAGGATAACAAAGGAAATTGGTTTAATTCGGACGAATTTTTATACAAAAAATATTTTGTTTTATTCTTTTATCCGATGGATTTTACGCCAATGTGTACAAAAGAAGTATGTCAATTTCGTGATGTAAATGCAGATTTCAATGCTTTAGACGCTGTGATTGTCGGAATAAATGGACAATCAACTTCTTCTCACGAGAAGTTTTATACAAAACATCAATTAAACTTTCCGTTGCTTTCTGATAAAGGAGCAAAGTTGTCGAAGTTGTTGGGAATCAAAAAGAAATTTGGCTTAATCACACCGCGAGAAACTTTTGTATTCAATAAACAAGGAAAATTAATTAAACACATTGTTTCAAATGTAGCCGAAACGCACATTGAAGAAGCAATGCAAGCAATAAAAAAAGACCAAGGAAATTAGTTTTCTTGGTCTTTTTGTTTGTATAACATTTTTCTTATGACAACTCGATAAATAAAAAAGATAACCGTTCCAATTGCCGAATAAACCAACATTGTTTGCACATCGCTTTTATCGAACAAATATTTTAGTCCAAATAACACGAAAAAGAAAATGATACTATAAATGATATTTTGTTTCATGTGGTAAAAGTAGGAATTAATTTATTTGTTATAAAGATTCTATGAATCATTCTGAATTTGTTTCAGAGTTTCATTTTAAAACTTCACCTCACCAACCTTAATTAATTTCTTAGAAGTTGCCAATTGATTTGGATTTGTTCCTGGTTCGTCTTGCGGAACTTTTTTTCCTTTTTTACGATAGAAATCTATCCAAAAATCATCAATAATTCCAGTTTCTTTGTTTTTGAAATTCATGGGAATCAATTCAAAAATAGTATCATCACGAAAAGCTCTTTCCACAAAATCTGAACAATATAATTCGTCATCATTCAAAATGTATAACCAATTATAAGGTTTTCCGAGCATTGTTTTAGCTTTTTCAATTGCATGAGGAATTGTATATTGATATTCATTTTTGAGACGATAAATGACAATTTTATTATTCTTTTCGGTTTGAGAAATGTAAAAATGATGAATTTCCTCTCGTTGCGATCCGCCCATTGGAGCAGCATGTAGAACAAAAATAGAATCATCAGTTTTTTCGATTAAACCAACATGATCAAAATTGGTTTCGTCATTTATTTTTGTCACTCTATTTATCGCGCCCGAAAGTTCTTCTGTTTGCGCACCAACAAAAATCAAATCTCCATTTTGGATATTTTGTAATGAAATTGAATGTTTTTCTTTTAATATTTTTGCTTTTGTACAACTATTCATTGTCAATGTAAATAGAAGTAAAAAGATAGGAAATAAAACGAATATTTTTTTCATTCGGAATGAATTATTACTTTTAATCTACGAATTAACCAAAAAGATGGATTTTAAAAAAATTTTGACCATATCAATTGTCGTTTTATTGATTTTAGTTGGTGCTGCAATTATTATTGGAAGCAACAAAGATCGACGCGTTTTCTTTATTGAGAGCTTTAATAAACCAATTGAAAATGTTATTAATTCTCGTTTGGATACAGATTATTCGTACGAAATTGTAAAAGTAAAAGGTAAAACAAACGATACCATTTTGATTATTCCTTGCGAAGGTTGTCAACCATTGAAATTATCAGGAAAAATAAACGAAAAGTTTATGAACAAATTTGGTAAAGGAAAATCGGTTATGCGTTTCGAGCCGTATAAAGCGACGGAAGGGAATTTAAAAATTATTCATAAAATTAGATAATCTTCTATTAAAGAAATTTTCCTAACAATTAATTCCTTATTTTTGGGAGAATTATAAACTTATCAAAGCAAACAAACAATGAAAGTAACTGCATTAAACCAAAAGCACAAAGATTTAGGTGCGAAAATGGTTCCTTTTGCTGGATATGAAATGCCAGTGCAATACGCAGGTGTTAACCAAGAACATTTTGCTGTTCGAGAAAAAGTTGGCGTTTTTGATGTTTCTCACATGGGACAATTTTTTGTAAAAGGAGAAAAAGCAACAGACTTATTACAACACTTATTGACGAATGATGTAACGAAAGTTACTATTGGTCAAGCTCAATATAATGCAATGCCAAACGAAAAAGGAGGAATTGTAGATGATTTAATCATTTATAAAATCTCTGATGATGAGTGGATGGCAGTTGTAAATGCATCTAACATCGATAAAGATTGGGAATGGATGAACAAACACAATACGTTTGGTGCAGAATTAACAAACAAATCTGATGAGATGTCTTTGTTAGCAATCCAAGGACCAAAAGCAATTGAAGCGATGCAAGCATTGACAGATGTTAATTTAGCTGAAATTCCGTTCTATCATTTCGCAATTGGTACGTTTGCAGGTATGGAAAATGTGATTATTTCTGCAACTGGTTATACTGGTTCAGGAGGTTTCGAGATTTATTTCGCGAATGAGCAAGCAAACGAAATGTGGGACAAAGTAATGGAAGCTGGAAAATCTTTCGATATTGAGCCTTGCGGTTTAGCTTCTCGTGATACGTTGCGTTTAGAGAAAGGTTACTGTTTATACGGAAATGATATCAACGATGACACAACTCCATTAGAAGCTGGTCTTGCTTGGGTAACGAAATTGGATACAAACTTTATTTCTTCTGATATTTTGAAAGCTCAAAAAGAAGCTGGAGTTGAGAAGAAATTAGTTGGTTTCAAAATGATCGAAAGAGGAATTCCTCGCCACGATTATAAAGTTGTAGATGACAACGAGAATACAATCGGTATTGTGACTTCAGGAACGCAGTCTCCAATGTTGAAACAAGGAATTGGTTTAGCATATGTTCATACAGATTTTGCTAAAGTTGGAACAACAATTAGAATTCAGATTCGTGATAAAAATATCTTAGCAGAAGTAGTAAAAACTCCTTTTGTTTAAAAACAATATAAAGTCAAAATACTAAAAAGCTTTCGAGGATTTCGAAAGCTTTTTTTATGAATTCATATTAATTGATACATTTATTGATGTCTTTTTTTAGATAAAATTAATAAAATAGATTATTAACTACGAATATTATAAAATTGTTAATATTTCTTAAAAAAAACATAACTTAGATTTGCTTAAATATGATATATGATATATGTTATATTTTTGAGATAATAATATTACTGATCAGTAATACAATTAACACTAATTATGATTTTAAGACCTCTATTAGAGGTCTTTTTTATTTTTTAAAACTTTTGAGAATCAGCACTTGGTCCATAACTCGAAGGTAAATCTATTCCAAGTAAGCGATAAAAAACTCCCAATTGAGCGCGGTGATGTGTAATTTGATTTAAAGCATGACGAATTGCTTCATATTTTGTAAAATCTGCAAAAACAGTTTCTCCTTCTGTAACTTGCCATCTTTTTGATAAATGATCTTCGTTCACATTCTCTAACGCCGCTTTTCCTAATTCATAATCATCATCCAATTTTTGTTGTAAATCTTCAATAGAGGTAAATTTTGTCGGTTTGTAATCCCCTGCTGCAAAATCTAATTTATCAGTTGTTAAGATCAAAGCTGGCCAAGCAAATATTTCAACCACATGATTTGTTAAAGTTGTAATATCCATACTTTTTTCATGAGGTTTGTATGTCGTTTTATCCTCAGGAAATCTTGCAATAAATTCTTTGGTAATTTGATACTCGTTTTGCAATTCTTTTGCTAATAATTCTACTATTTTCATGTTGTTTTGATTTGTAGTTAAAAGGTACAAATTTTTGAAATAATTCATAAAAAAACTGCTTTACAATTTAGTAAAACAGTTTATATTTTTAGATATCGTCTGTGTATAAATCAATAATTGGACGAGGCTTTTTTCGCTTGATTTGAGTTAGCCAATAGACAAAAATTCCTATTCCATTTCCAAAAATAATAATCGTAATCCAGACCAAACGATCATCACTTTTTATCAAATTTGGATTCTTTAAAGCATGCACAATAAAGTAAACAAAAGAAATCACACCAGTGAAAAAACTCATCAATACCAAAAAGATAAAAATGATAAGATTTCCTAATAAGGCACTCAATAGTGATTTAGAACTTCCTAAATGTCCTAGCTGCGCATCGAGCGTGCTAAACATCGAATAAAAAATTCCAAAATAACTTAACAAGCCAAGTATAAATAAAGTGATAGGAACAATTGCCAAAGTAGCTTGTAACTTTGGATTGTTCAAAAGAGACGTTAAATCTCTGTCAATTAGTAGATTTTTCATCATTCGAAAAATAATCTTTTATTTTTTTTGCTTTAGATTTTCCTATACAATCGGTTAATTCTAACAAAGATGCATTTTTTATTCGTTCGACCGATTTAAATTTTGTTAATAATTCTTTAATTGTTTGCGGACCGACACCTTCTATTTCTTCCAAAACCGAATTATAAGCGTTTTTACTTCGACGATTTCGGTGACGCGTAATTCCAAATCGATGCGATTCATCTCGCACATGTTGAAGCACTTTTAAGGTTTCAGAATTTTTGTCCAAATATAACGGATAAGGATCGTCTGGATAATAAATTTCTTCCAAACGTTTCGCAATTCCAATCACGGAAACTTTTCCACGTAACCCTAAACGATCAATCGATTTTAGAGCAGAACTTAATTGTCCTTTTCCACCATCAATCAAAATTAATTGAGGCAAAGATTCTCCTTCAGCCAAAACTCTTGAATATCGTCTTTCAATCACTTCTTCCATAGTTGCAAAATCATTTGGCCCTTCTACAGTTTTAACATTGAAAATACGATAATCTTTTTTGCTTGGTTTTCCATTTTTGAACACCACACAAGCCGAAACAGGATTCGTTCCTTGAATGTTAGAGTTATCAAAACCTTCTATATGTCGAGGTTCTGCAGGTAAACGTAAATCAACTTTCATCTGATTCATGATACGATTTGTATGACGATCAGGATCGACGATTTTAGTTTGTTTAAGCTGTTCTAAACGATAAATTCGAGTATTTTTTAATGATAAATCGACAATATGTTTTTTATCGCCAATTTTTGGAACTGTAATTTTTCTGAACGGAATTTCTAAACTCAATTCAAACGGAACATAAATTTCTTTCGAAGTTAAATTAAATCGATCTGAAAAATCAATAATTGCGCGCTCCAATAAATCTTCGTCCGTTTCATCCAATTTCTTTTTCCATTCCTCTGTATGCGACTGTATAATAGCACCGTGATAAATTTTCATGAAATTGACATACGCATATTCTTCGTCTGACGTAATCGAAAAAACATCAACATTGGTAATCGTTGGCGAAACAATTGTAGATCGAGATTGATAATTCTGCAACGCTTCAATTTTTTCTTTAATCATTTGCGCTTTTTCAAACTTCAAATCCGATGCATATTTCGTCATTTGATTGACCAAATATTGTTTTGCTTCGTTAAATTCTCCTTTGATAATATTACGAATTGCCGAAATTTGTTCGTTGTATTCTTCTTCGGTTTGATAAGCTTCACAAGGACCAAGACAATTGCCAATATGATATTCTAAACAAACTTTGAATTTATGATTTTCAATATTTTTCTCGCTCAAATCGTACGAACATGTTCTTAGTTGATACAATTCTTTGATCAAACCTAACAAAACTTTCATCGCTTTTCCGTTAGAATATGGTCCAAAATATTCCGAACCATCTTTGATTACATTGCGAGTCGAAAAAATTCGCGGAAATCGTTCATTTTTGATACAAATCCAAGGATAGGTTTTGTCATCTCTTAACAGGATATTATATCGCGGTTGATGTTCTTTAATCAAATTATTTTCCAACAACAACGCGTCATATTCAGAATTTACGTTGATGGTTTCGATGTTATCAATATTACTCACCAAAACACGCAAACGTTTTGAATC
The DNA here is from genome assembly GCF_030324375.1 of Empedobacter sp. R132-2. Lineage (NCBI taxonomy): Bacteria > Pseudomonadati > Bacteroidota > Flavobacteriia > Flavobacteriales > Weeksellaceae > Empedobacter > Empedobacter sp. R132-2. The sequence goes on along the minus strand of NZ_JACAGG010000001.1, from coordinate 178,408 downwards.
GTGTTGTTTATTGAAATACGAATTCACGCGACGCTTCAAGTTTTTCGCTTTGCCAATGTATAACAAATCTCCTTTTTTGTTATAATACTGATAAACACCAGGCGTTTCGGGTAAACTCGCTAATTTTAATTTTACATTTTCATTCATCAAAATACCTCTACAACATTTATTTTTTGCTGTTCATCATCAATATAAATCAAGATTTTGGTCTGAATATTATAACCTAAATTTCTAAAAAAATCTGTATATCTATTCACTTGAAAATGATGATCTAAATCGGGTTGACCAGTTTTATAATCGATAATTGAACAATTATTTTCAGAATCAATTACCACACGATCGGCTCTGAAAATTTGTCCATTTTCATCAATAAAATCGCGTTCATTTAAAACGGTTAAACCTTCAGCAAAATATGGAACTAATTTAGCATCTTGTAATAAATTTTGCAAGGTTTTTTGCAGATGTTCTACATTTTCGACTGAAATTGTACCACGTTGTTTTTCACTTTCGATGATTTTTGGTAAATCATTTTGTGTAACAATTTGCGATAAAATGTTATGAACTGTATTTCCAAATTCGGTGAATTTTAACTTTTCTTGCGCCTTTTCCGAATTCGTATTAATCACTAAACGCGTATTCCAATCCGAAGAATAAATTTTTAACTCAGCCGAAGAGTTTTCTATGATTTTAGGAGTTGAAATTCGTTCTGGAGAACCTTTCAAAATAACTTCATCCTCAGAAAAACCTTTACTGAATACAAATTCGTGTAAATAATTTGCAATATTTTTAGATTTCGAAGATTCTTTCGGTTTTAGCGCAATCATATACAATTGCTCTTTTGCACGCGTTGTTGCAACATAAAGCGTATTAATTTCATCCAATTGAACCAAATTCTCTTCTTCGTCAATCTTCGATTTTATCGCTTCATTTTTGATTGATTTTAATTCATTATTAATTCCAACATAAAATGTTTCGAAGGGATTTTCTTCATCTTTTTGTAATGGAATCCAAATTTTAGAATTCTTACTTTGCCAATCCAAAAATGGTAAAATTACAACTGGAAATTCCAATCCTTTTGATTTATGAATCGTCATAATCTGGATTGCATCGACACCTTTTGGTGTTTTGATACTCGCTTTATCTTTGATCGTTGACCAAAACTCAAGAAATGAATTAAGATCAGATTCGTTTTTTGATGAATATTCTAAAATAACATCCAAAAAGCTCAAAATATAAGCTGGTGAACGCTCTTGTAAATGTAAAGTTCGAATCGCTTTTTCGGTGAAATCGTATAATGAAAGGTTTTGATCTTGAATAAAATCTAAATCAATTCCAACTGATTTGGTTAATTTTAAAAACTTAGGCAAATCACCTTTTAATGCTTTTTCAACTGTGATTGTTAAATCATTCGTTTTGAATAATTCTAATTCATAAGCCACCATCAAAAAACGAATTTTCGATTGCTCGTCTTGAGGATTTGATGTGATTTTGAACAAATATTCAATCAATTGAATTTCGAAAGAATTTTTTAACAACAAAGCTTCATTTGAAATTACAACCAAGTTATTTTCGGTCAAATATTTCGCTAACAAAATCCCTTGCGCATTACTACGAACCAAAATTGCAATATCATTTAAAGAAAAACCATTTGCTCGACAATCTTCTATCGTTTTTAAAACCAATTCTAAATTTTGTTCTTTAAATAAATCTTTCGAACGACCTTCTTGCTCAATGAAGTTTATTTTGACAAACCCATCTTTTTGATGATTGGTCAATTGTTTATTTCCGATTTCGTACAAATATTGAAAACTCGGCAAATTGAGTTGTGGTGCGATAAACGAATACAATTCATTGTTAAATTGGATAATATTCTCGTGGCTTCGCCAGTTTTTTTCTAACTCTTCAACTTTTATATTTTCTTCCTCTTTTCGATCAATTAAATCAATCATTTGCGCAGGATTTCCACCTCGCCAACGATAAATAGACTGTTTTGCATCGCCAACCAGCATAATTGTGTCAGATTGCGCGCGTGCATTTTCCACCAACGGATTCAGATTATTCCATTGTAACGTTGATGTATCTTGAAATTCATCAATAAAATAATGATTGTAACGGGAACCGATTCTCTCATAAATAAAATTGGCAGGTTGTTGTTGCAGATTTTTACTGATAATGGTATTGAATTCATTAATCAACAAAACATTTGAATCTTTTTTGATCGAATCCAATGATTTTTCAACCTCATTAATCAGTGAGATCGAAGATATATTTTTCTGAATCGAAGTTAATAAAAGTAAGTGATCGTTGATATTTGCAGCTTTTTCGAACAAATCTTTTATTTGAGGAAAAATAGATTCAGCAGTTGCATCTTTCACTTTCGAAAGGTAACCACCTTCCAAAATATCTTTTGTGTTGGCATCTGTTGGCAAAATCAAACCAAAACCATCAAAGTTTTTTAATTTTTGAAAAAAAGCTGCAATTCCACGACTTTTTCCTGGTAATTCATTTGCCGAAATTCCATTGTTTGCAAGTAATTCGAAAAACTCATTTCCAATTGTAATCAAACCATCTTTCAAAGTTTTTATATCATCAAAAATAACTTTTCGGTAACGAATAAATTCGTCTAACGAAATGTTTTTTAATTTTTCTAAATCTTGCAAATGTCGATCATTAGAAATATCTGAAGTGTCTGAAGAAAGCGTTTTTCGAATATCCCACGATTTATTTTCGTCCATATTATCCAACGCAATTTTGATCATTGTTTGCGTTAATTTTTCGTCTTCTCCAATTTTTGAATACAACAAATCAACCGATTCATTAATGATTTCATTTGTATTCATTTCGACATCAAAATTCATCGATAATCCCAAATCTTGTGCAAAAGATTTCATTAATCGAAGATTAAATTTATCAATCGTAGAAATCGAAAATTTGGAATAATTATGTAGAATCGCAATCAGAATATTATATGCTTTTGTATTAATGATTTCAGGTTTCAAATTCAATTCCGAAGCTAATTCCAGAATATATTGATTTTCTTTTGGATTAGGATTTTTGGCGATTTCTTCTAACGTTTCGATGATACGTTCTTTCATTTCACCAGCAGCTTTATTGGTAAATGTGATGGCTAAAATATGTTCGAAATGATAATCGCTTTCATTGGTTAATAACAACGAAAGAAATTCTTTCACCAACGTATAAGTTTTACCTGCACCAGCGGATGCATTGTAAATTTTGAAATCGCCTGCTTGTAACAAATTCTGAATTTTTAGGAAAGTTAAACAATCTTCTCAAAAATAAGAAATCAGAATGCCAAAACATGACGTACTAAAAAAGGAAACCCGAACGAGTTTCCTTTTTTTTGAATATGTTATATATACTATGAAATTTTGATTATTTCTTAATTTCTTTTTTTAGCTGTTTTTGCCTTTTCTCAATCTATTTTAGCATTTTCTTAGTGTTTTTTTCTTGTAATTCAAGTTCTTTCTTTTTTTCTTCAAGATGTTTACTCATTTCTTTAGGATCTTCAGAATAGAATGTTTTTACAGTAAATGAACCTAATTTTTGTATTTCGGGATTTTTAGTATCAGTTTTTATAGCTGTAATATCATAACCTCTTGCTTGTGCTTCTTTTAATTGTTTTTCTATTTCCGCTTTATCAACTCCTTTATTTTTTGAAAAACTTAGACTATAACCATTATCAATTTCTTTTGATTTTAATTGATTTTCTAAATAAACCTTATCAATTTCAGAACTAATAATTTTATGCTCAACACCATTTTTATCTGTATAAATAGAATAACCATTTTTCAACGTAATATTATTTTTTAATGTTGGCATTTTAGCTGTTTTTACTTTTTTATCAATATTCGGAATGTCTTTTTCTGAATTAAAAATTTTGATGATACTTGAATCTTTTTTGATAATTTCTATCAAACCTTCATTACTTTTTACAAAAACTTTTTCTATTTCTTTGGGATCAATTTTTTGCAAAACTTTTCCATCCGTTCCGTATAAAATCGTCGGAACCAACTCTTTTTTCAAGACAATATCTTTTATTTTGATAGAATCATTCAGAATGATATCTCCTGCGTCATTCAAGATAATTTTGTTTTGCGGATTACTTTTCAGAATCGTTTTTAGCTCATCTTTGGTAATCACTTTTTCTATTGGTGTAGCCGTTTTGACTTGATCTGTTTTGAGAAGCGAATCTCTTAAAGTAGTTGCTTGTCCAAGAAGAATTTCGGCCTGCGATTGAACAGGTTTTTCCAAAACTTGTTCTACTTTTTGAGCTTTTTTCTCAACTTCTTGTGCGAAAGATTTTTGAGAAAATAATACAAATGCACTCAATATAAAAGGTAATGATGCAAACGAAAGAATCTTTACTTTTCGTTTCGATGTATTTTTTGTCATCATAAGTAGGCGTTTTTTAGTTAGAATAAAATTGAAATTACTCGCCATCATAGATGGATTTTGCGTTGCAATACAATCTAAAATTTGATGTTGATAAGTTTTTAAATCTGAGTTTCTTTTCAAAACATATTCATCTGCCAAAAACTCGTGATTTAGTTTGATTGATTTTTTATAGAAATAAATAAACGGATTGAACCAAAAAAGAATCTGAAAAATTTCGATCAACAAAATATCCAAACTATGTTTCTGAATGCAATGCGCTTTTTCGTGATCAATTAAATTTTGATGTAAACTTTTTAGTTGCTTTTTCGGAATAAAAATATATTTCCAAAAACTATATGGTTGATTCGAATCTAAATCGAGAATGTATGTAATTTCTTGATCTTCGATCTTTTCTTCTGTCTTAATTTTGAACATCAATTCGTACAAATTGTAGATAAATCTTACAAGAAATATTACGCCAACCAAAATGTAAATAACATTCAAAATATCACCAAAATTGATTCCTTTTTCTTGTTGCAACAATTTAGGATTTTGCATTAGAAAAGCCAATAATTCGGGCGAAATATTCGTTTCTGTCGCTGTGATAGGCAAATCAATTTTGTACAAAGGCGCGATTAACGAAAATATCAACGAAAACAACAGATAAAAACGATTGATTTTATACATGCTTTCGCGTTCCAAAAAAAGTTTATAAAACGAATATAAAAATCCGGAACAAAGAATAAATTTTATAAAAAAAGCAACCATAGGTTATTTCTTTTTGCGATCTATTTCGTTGTCAATTATATCACGTAATTTTTCTAATTCTTCGACCGACATATTGTTCGATTTTGCAAAAAATGAAGCAAATTGTGTTGCCGAATTATTAAAGAAGTTCGAAATCATTCCTTTTACTTCTTTCGAAAAATAATCATCTTTTTTCACCAAAGCATAGTATCGACGCGAGTTTCCCATTTGTTCGTAATCAATATAGCCTTTGTCATGCATCCTTTTTAATAAGGTTGAAATTGTAGTATTTGCAGGTTTTGGATCGTCATACGAATCGATAATATCTTTCGCAAAAACTTGTTTTCCGCTCCAGATAACTTCCATTACTTCCTCTTCTCTTCTTGATAATTTAACTTTCATATCTACAACTGTATTTTTATTACTACAAATATAGAATTTAATTTAACAAGGCAAAATTGTTTTACAAGTAATCACAAAAAAAAGGAGCTAAAAGCTCCTTTGTATATTTTGATTTGAAATAAATTACATTTCAGCTAATTTATACGCTATACCAACACTAAAGTATGTGTTAGTAATTTTGTAATTGTCATTTATTGTTTGTGGATAATAATCATTAATATTTGATAATCCTTTTGTAAAACGAGCATTGATTTCTAATTCATCTGTAATTTTATATGCTGCACCAAAATTTAATCCGAAATCAAATGTTTTGAAATTATCTACATATTTTTCTTTTTCATTAATTTTTCCTTCTTCAGTTTTCTTTTTAGCAGAAACTAAGAAACCTAATTGTGGACCAAATTCAACATTTAATCCATCCATAATTTCATAACGTCCCATCAATGGAATATTAATATTATGTGTAATTAATTTAGCTTTTGAGTTATCATTTGTTTTCAATCCAGCTCCTTGTTTAGAATATAATAACTCTGGTTGAAAACTAATTTGATCCGTTATCTTATAGTTGGCATAACCTCCCACATAAAAATCAGTTCTGAATTTAGTTTGATTTTGATATATTTGTCTTGAATCACCAGATAAAGTCGGGAAGTTAAGACCTCCTTTTACTCCTAAATCAATTTGCGCATTTGCTGCACTTAATCCACCGAAAAGTGCTATTCCTAAAATAAGTTTCTTCATTTTTTTATTACTTAAATCTGAGTTATAATAATTAATTCAAAAGTAAAGTTTTATTCATACAGAAGATTGATTTACACTTTAAAAAAATCAATAATGCTTTTTTGATTCACAATTTCTGTGCCTTTTTTGTTAAAAATTGATAAAATTTTAAGATTTACAAATATCATCTAAATATTCTAAAATAATTTTAGTTGCATTTGGTGAATTTTGAACAAAATCTCTAGCTTTTTTTCCACTTTCTTTTCGGAAATTTTCATCGTTCATCAAACGATTCATAATTGTATCAAATTCATGTCGATTAGCAATAGAAAATCCTCCGCCAACTTCTATCAAATCCACAGCTTCCTGAAATTTCTTGTATTTAGGACCAAAAACGACAGGATTTCCAAATGTTACAGCTTCTAACGTGTTATGAATTCCTGCACCAAAACCTCCGCCAATATAGGTAATATCTGCATAAGAATAGACTTTTGATAAAATACCAATTGTATTTAGAATAAATATTTTCGAATCGATTAACTCTTGCTTGGATGTTTTTTCTAAATCAGAAAATTTAACTGCTTTTTGGTTGATTTTATTCTGAAAAGAATTGATTTCAGCATCATTCAAATTATGTGGTGCAAAAACAATTTTCCAATCATTATTTAATTTTTGGTTGATTAAATTCACAAATAATTCTTCATCTTTTGGCCAAGAACTTCCAACAACAATTAATTTCGAATTTTGTTTAAAATCATTCATAAAATCCAATTCATTATCTTGATGAATGATCTGTTTGACACGATCAAATCGCGTATCGCCTGCAATTGTATTTTGTGTGATATTGATTGAATCCAGTAAATCTTTTGATTTTTGATTTTGAACAAAGAAATGATTTATCAAACTTAATTTTTTCGCAAACCAATTATTTCCGTCTTTTTTGAAAAAATTTTGACTCTCTCTAAAGATTGACGAAACCACTATTGTAGGAATGTTTTGCTGATGTAATTCGATAATCAAATTAAACCAATATTCGTATTTCACCAAAATCAAAATTTCTGGATGAAGCACTTTTATTAACTTTTCTGCATTTGATTTTGTGTCCAAAGGCAAATAAAAAATAACGTCTGCGCCTTGATAATTCTTTCTAATTTCATAACCAGAAGGAGAGAAAAATGAAACAGCAATTTTATGTGTTGGATAGTTTTCTTTCAATGCTTCGATCACTGGTCTACCTTGTTCAAATTCGCCTAAAGATGAACAATGTACCCACAAAACTTTATCGGTTTCTGAAATTTTAGAAGCTATTTTTTCTTCCCAATTTTTTCTTCCATCTACCCAAAGTTTTGCTTTTTCGTTAAAATTCGAAGCCAATTTTAGCGCCATTCCGTACGCCTTAATTGATGTGTTATAAAATCCTTGCACAATGTTGCAAAGTTAAAAATTTAGAATGAGCTTTTTTTGTACATTTGTTGTAATAATAACGACTTTTTAAAGTTGTAGATTTTGAAAGATTCATTAAGTTATGAAAAAAATACAAATGGTTGACTTACAAAGTCAATATCAAAAAATAAAAGGAGACGTTGATGCAGCAATTTTGAATGTTTTGGATTCGGCTGCTTTTATTAATGGACCAGAAGTAAAACAATTCGAAACTGAATTGCAAAATTACTTAAATGTAAAACACGTAATTCCTTGTGGAAACGGAACTGATGCGTTGCAAATTGCTTTGATGGCCTTAGGTTTAGAGCCAGGTGATGAAGTAATTACGGCAGATTTTACATTTGCTGCAACAGTAGAGGTTGTTGATTTATTGAAATTAAATTCGATTTTAGTTGACGTTGATTATGATACTTTTACAATTGATACAGAAAAATTAAAAGCGGCAATCACGCCAAAAACAAAAGCAATTATTCCAGTTCATTTATTTGGTCAATGTGCGAATATGGACGAGATTATGGCAATTGCAAAAGAACATAACTTATATGTTGTAGAAGATACTGCACAAGCTATTGGAGCGGATTACAAAGGTCGAAAAGCTGGAACAATTGGTCACATTGGTTGTACATCTTTCTTTCCTTCAAAAAACTTAGGTTGTTATGGTGATGGTGGAGCAATTTTTACAAATGATGATGATATTGCACATCGTTTACGTGGAATTGTAAATCACGGAATGTACAAACGTTACTACCACGATGAAGTTGGTGTTAACTCTCGTTTGGATTCTGTTCAAGCAGCAGTTTTACGTCGTAAATTACCTTTCTTAAATGATTATAACGCTGCTCGTAACAAAGCTGCGGCTTATTATACAGATGCTTTTAAAGATATTGATGCATTATTAACGCCTGTAAAAGGAGAAGACACAACTCACGTATTCCATCAATATACGTTACGTGTAACAAATGGTAAACGTAATGAATTACAAGCTTTCTTGACTGAAAAAGAAATTCCTGCGATGATTTATTATCCTGTTCCATTACGCAAACAAAAAGCGTATGATAACGGGCATTATAATGATGCAGATTTTCCAAATACAAACAAATTGGTAGAAGAAGTAATGTCTTTACCAATGCACACAGAGTTAGATGAGGAGCAATTGGCTTACATCACTTCTGCTGTTCGCGAATTTTTTGGAAAATAATTTATCCTAAAAATAATACGAAAAAGCTTCTGATTAGTTTCAGAAGCTTTTTTATTTTCCTAAATTTGATTTCACTATAAAAACTAAATATTAAAAATGAGTAAAATATTAGTAACTGGAGGTTTGGGTTATATTGGCTCGCACACAGTTGTAGCTTTACAAAATGCAGGTTATGAAGTTGTGATCATAGACGATTTATCGAACACAGAAATTGGTGTGTTGGATAAAATTACTTCTATTACTGGAACAAAACCAACTTATTTCGAGATTGATTTAAAAGATCAAGAAAAAGTAAACGAATTTTTCAAAACAAATAAAATAGATGGAATTATCAACTTCGCAGCGCATAAAGCAGTTGGAGAATCTGTTGAAAAACCGTTGATGTATTACCGTAATAATATTTTAGGTTTGATTAATCTTTTGGATGCGATGAAAGATTTTGATACAGATAATATTATTTTTAGTTCGTCTTGTACAGTTTACGGACAAGCGGATAAAATGCCTATTGACGAGCAAACTCCACTGAAAAAACCTGAATCTCCTTATGGAAAAACGAAACAAATGGGAGAGGAAATTTTAGAAGATTTCTCAGCAGCATTTGATAAAAATGTGATTTGTTTACGTTATTTCAATCCAGTAGGTGCGCATCCAACTGCTAAAATTGGAGAATTACCAAAAGGAATTCCAAATAATCTAATTCCTTATGTTACACAAACTGCAGCTGGAATCAGAGAAGCATTATCGGTTTGGGGAGATGATTATCCAACGCGTGATGGAACGGCAATTCGTGATTATATCGATGTAAATGATTTGGCTGATGCACACGTAAAAGCCGTAACTCGTTTGATCGAAAATAAAAATAAAGCAAAGCTAGAATTCTTTAATCTTGGAACTGGAACAGGATCTACGGTTTTAGAAGTTGTTCACGCATTTGAGGATGCCAATGATTTGAAATTGAAATACGAAATCAAAGAGCGTCGCGCAGGAGATATTATCGAAGCTTATGCAAATAACTCTTTAGCAGAAAAAGAATTGGGTTGGAAACCTGAAACAAAATTATCAGAAAGTATGCGTACTGCCTGGGAATGGCAAAAAAGTTTAGAAAAATAAAAGATGATTCAATTACCAACAGCGGGTTTATTAGTTATTAAAAATAATAAACTGCTTTTGACATTTAGCAAAAATAAAAAAGCGTGGTATTTACCAGGTGGAAAAATTGATAAAGGTGAAAATTCTGAAACAGCTTTGGTAAGAGAAATAAAAGAAGAATTGAGTTTGGATTTGGTAAGAGAAGAGCTCAATTTTTATTGTCATATTACAGCTGAAGCATATGGAGAACAGGATCTTTTGATGGAACAAGATTGTTTTTTGTACGATTTGAACGAAGAAATAAAACCAACAAATGAAATTGAAGCTTACAACTATTTTACTTTTGAAGAATATTTACAAGAAGAAATTCAAGTAATTGGTGTAATTAAAGTTTTTGAAAAATTAACAAAAGATCATTTATTGAACTAAAATAATTTCAAAAATAGAAGGCAATCCGTAATCGAGATTGCCTTTTATTTTTTATTATTTAGTCTTTTTCAAGATGTATTTATCTTTCAAATTTCCTGTAATTTCTTTTCCTTGTTGATCCAAAACTTTCAATCTATTTTCTTCAACTTTCAACACTAATGGACTTACATTAGAATTTAAATGTAAAACATTTCCAGAAGCATCCCATTTATAAAATCCTTCGTCTTGATAAACTGTTTCTTTTCCTAAATATTCTTGCTCAATAAAAAAGTTACCATCTTTTTTCAATTCAACAATATATTTTATTCCTTCGCAATCGGCACAAGGTAAAATTCCTTCATATTTTCCTACCCAATTCAAAGAGTTTTTAGAATTATGTTCTGCCATAGCTACAATAGCAGGAATAGCATTATCAATACTATTGTTTTTTTGTTCTTGTTGAACACCTTTTGATTGGCAAGAGAATATAATGAAGGATGCGAAAATACTCGCGAATATAGATTTTTTCATAAATTAATTTTATGATATTTTTAACAACAAATTTGATACCAAATTACGACTATATTTTTCTAACTTTCAACTAAAATTTTATAAAATGTTTCACTCAAAAAAAATACAAACACCTCTTGGAGAAATGCTTGCAATAAAGTCGGAAAAAGGAATTTGTATGTTAGAGTTTTTTGATGGAAAATCGACCGAAAAACAACTCAAAGAAATAGAAAACTTGGGTGAAATTTTTGAAAAGGATGATGATATTTTGAATCGTTTAGAAAATGAATTGAACGATTATTTTAAAGGAAATTTAAAAGAATTTACCATTCCACTTGATTTGATTGGAACAGATTTCCAGAAAAAAGTTTGGAACGAATTAATCAAAATTCCATTTGGAGAAACAAGATCATACAAAGAACAATCGATAGCTGTTGGAGATTTATTAGCGATACGAGCAGTTGCAAATGCGAACGCAAAAAACAAAATTGCAATCGTAGTGCCTTGTCATCGCGTAATTGGTTCAGATGGTACGTTAACTGGATATGCTGGCGGAAAGAAACGCAAAAAATTTTTGTTAGAATTAGAATCGCAACAATTAAACTTATTTTAATATGAAAGACAGCTTAATTACTGTCTTTCATATTGATTTAATAATCTTACTTTTTTAATAAAATGTATTTATCTGCTAATGGACCTTTGATATCTTCACCTTCTTGAGATAGGATAATTAGTTTATTTTCACCTACTCTATAAAAATGTCGATTTTTATCTTTTGTATCTAAATACAAAGCATTATTATCAGCAGTCCATTGGAAATGACCTTCATCTATTAATTTTTGGTTCCCTTTCATATATTCAGAAACTACTTTTATAGTTTCATCTTTATTTAAAGTTACAGTTGTTTTAATTCCAGCACAATCAGCACATGGTAAAATTCCATCATAAGTTCCTACCCAATCAATAGAAGTTTTCGCATTATGCGTATCAATAATATGTGTATCTGATGAGTTTATTGGTTCTTTTTGAATAGTTGAATCTTTATGATCAGTTGTTGCTTCTTCAGTTTTTATAAGTTCTTTATCTGTCTTTGTTTCGCAACTATAAATTACTGAGCTAAAAATAAGTGTAAGGATAATTGATTTTTTCATTTGTTATTGATTTTAACTGATTAAAATCCAAATAATATTCCAAAAAATGTTAAAAACTATATTTTTATTACATTTATTTAGGATGTAATAGCTTTCGAAAAAACTTTGTAAATTAGCCAATCAGAAAAGTAATGTATGAGTGTTGAGCTATTACCAGATGGAAGAGTAAAAAAACCTGAATGGTTGCGTGTAAAATTGCCTACGGGAAAAAAACATCGCGAATTAAGAGGTTTAGTTGATAAATATAAATTGAACACCATTTGCCAAAGTGGAAGTTGTCCTAATATGGGCGAATGTTGGGGTGAAGGAACTGCGACATTTATGATTTTGGGAAATGTGTGTACGCGTTCATGCGGTTTTTGTGGTGTAAAAACTGGTCGTCCAGAGCAAGTTGATTGGGCAGAACCAGAAAAAGTAGCGCGTTCTATCAAATTAATGCAAATAAAACATGCGGTTTTAACTTCTGTTGACCGTGATGATTTAAAAGATATGGGTTCTATTATTTGGGCAGAAACAATACACGCTGTTCGTAGAATTAGCCCAGGAACAACGATGGAAACTTTGATTCCAGATTTTCAAGGAATCGAAAAACACATCGATCGTATTGTAGAAGCTGCTCCAGAAGTACTTTCTCATAATATGGAAACGGTTCGTCGTTTAACGCGCGAAGTTCGTATTCAGGCGAAATATGATCGTTCGTTAGAAGTTTTACGTTATGCAAAAGAAGCAGGTCAACATCGTACAAAGACTGGAATTATGCTTGGTTTAGGTGAGTTTGAAGACGAAGTTTTTGAAACAATTCAGGAAGTTGCTGATGCAAATGTAGATGTCATTACAATTGGTCAATATTTACAACCAACGAAAAAACATTTGCCTTTGAAAGAATTTATCACGCCAGAACAATTCAAAAAATACGAAGATTTCGCTCGTGGATTAGGATTCCGTCATGTAGAATCTGGACCATTGGTTCGTTCTTCTTACCACGCTGAGAAACATATTTTATAAAAATAATTTAAATTTAATATTTAGAAGAGTTGCAATGATTTGTAACTTTTTTTTTTATTTTTAAAATATAAATTACAATTATGAAAAACTTCTTAACACTAATTATCATTTTTTCAAGTTTTGCGCAAGCGCAAGTTTATGAAGTGAAAGTAAGATTTAAACATCATACAAAGTATACTTCAGAATATATTGAAAAAGTTTTTTCAGATATTAAAAATGAAGAACAAAGAAAATGGAATATTGAACAGAATGAAAATCCAAAACCAATAGATTTTTTAATTTATTCTTCTAAAAATGAGCAAAATTCTGTTGAACAAGAAAAAATTAATAACGATCAAAATTATCAGGGAGAAATTAAAAAATCAGTTGTAGGACTGCCTTTAGGAGTGACATATTCAGATTTTAGATTGAATGAAAATTATAAAGAAGAAGATGTTTACGGTAAAAAATATATTGTCAAAAATCCAATAGAAGAGTTAGTTTGGGAATATTCAAACGAAACAAAAGAAATATTGGGTTATAAAGTTTATAAAGCAACTTCTGATTTTAAAAAATATAAAGTAGAAGCATGGTATACCAAAGAAATTGATTTTGATTTTATGCCGATAAATGTAAAACCAATTGAAGGATTTGTTTTAGAGATGAATTTATTTGTTGAAAGTGAAAAAGTTGGACGAATGGATAATATTATTCGTGTAGAAGCTATTCAACCAAATGTAAAAAAATATAAATTCAAAAATCCTCTTAAAGCTGATAAAGCTTCAAAATTACCTATTGTATCTCAACAAGAAATAGCAAAAATTTATGACGAAGCCAACAAGAAACGTAACGAAATGTATAATAACACTCAAGGAATTGATAAAAAATAAATATGAGAAAGCTATTAACACTAATTATCATCATTTCTAGTTTTGCGCAAGCTCAGTTTTATGAAGTAGAATATGAGACTCAGATTAAAGTAAAATACAATGAAAAAGGTTTAGATTTTTATAAAGAGATTTCTGATCCTGAAGTAAGAAAACAAAATATCTATCAGAATGAAAATCCTCCTGCTTTAGATTTTAAATTTATTTTGAATAAAGATGAAGCAAACGTAATTGAATTACCAAAAGTTCAGAATGGGCAAGGACAGATTGTTTTTATCAAGAAAAGTGCACCATATATGTATTTTGGAACAACTTATTTCAATCATGCAAAACAAGAAACGTTGATGCAACAAGATGTTTATGGAAAAAAATATATTGTTTACGATAATATAAATAATCTTGATTGGAAATTATCAAATGAAACAAAAAATATTCTCGGATATAAAGTACAAAAAGCAACAGCAAATTTTAATGACAGAATATTTGTAGCTTGGTTTGTTCCAGAAATTAAAACAGATTTGATGCTTATTAATTTCAAAAGTCCAGGCGGTTTAGTCCTTGATCTTGAAATTTCTTATGAAGATGGAATGGGGAAATATTTTGGAGTTTATAAAGCAAATTACATCAAAGAAAAACCTAAATTCAAATTTATTGTTCCGACAAAAGGAAATAGAGTTTCGAGCGATGAATTAGAGAGAATTTGGGATGACCTTGATAAAAAAAGAAATGACGCTAACAATCAAGGAATAGAAAAAAAGGACTAAAATGAAAAAAATAATCGCACTAATTATTCTGATTTCTAGTATCGCAAATGCTCAATTTTATGAAATTGAATACGAAGTTCAACCTCAAATTCATTTTACGGATAAAGCTTTAGAAAATTTGAAACAATATTATCCAGATCAAAAACAAAGAGACGAAGTTTTAGAAATGTCTAAAAATATTCCTTCGATTAATTATCAATTTTCCTATAATAAAACTCAAAGTCAATCAGTGAATATTCAAAAAATAGATAATTCTCAACAAGCACAAGGAGGTTCAATGGGAATTAGTCCAGATATAGGAGAAAAACCAATTTTTGATTACAAAGAGAAAGTTTTTTACAATGAAACAGATTTGTTTGTAAAGAAAATGATCATTTATGATTCGCTTAATTATGTAAATTTTACTGATACTGGAAAAAGTAAAACTATTCTTGGAATCGAAACCAAAGAAGCAATCGGGAAATACAAAGATGTTGATGTTATTGCTTGGTATGCGCCTTCAATTCCTTATTCGTATTCGCCAGATAAATATTATGGTACAAAAGGTTTGATTTTAGAATTGAATTATAAATACACGAAAGATGATGTAGAAGTGATGATTTCGTGGAATGCGACAAAGAAAAAAGAATTAAAAAAAGCACCAATTTTTACAATAAATAATAAGTTACAAAAGGTATCCTATTCAGAATTTATGAGAATGATTGAAGAGGATAATCAAAAACAGCGCGAATTACATAATCAAGGTGTAGATAGAAAATAAAATCATATAAATAATGAAATCAAACTTGCTTAACTTTAAGCAAGTTTTTTTATGTATGAAAATTAAAGCGACATTACTCACAATTGGTGACGAGATATTAATTGGTCAAATTGTAGATACTAATTCTGCATTTATCGCCAAACAATTGAATACGATTGGGATTGAAGTGGAAGAAATTATTTCTGTAAAAGATGAATTGCAACATATAATTGAAGGATTTCAACGTAGCATATCAAAATCAGATATTGTAATTGTAACAGGAGGTTTAGGACCGACAAAAGATGATAAAACCAAAGCAGCTTTGTGTCAATTTTTAAATTGTGAATTGGTTCAAGAACCTAAAATTTTAGAAAGTATTGTTCAATTATTTGTTGCCAGAGGTTACTCAAAAGAGTTAAATAGTTTGAATCAAGATCAAGCGTTAATTCCAGAAAAGTCTATATTTATTCAGAACAAATATGGAACAGCACCATGTCTTTGGACTACAATTAATGATAAAATTATCATCAATTTACCAGGCGTTCCTTTTGAAATGAAAGGTTTGATGCGTGACGAAATTATTCCAAAATTACAAGACCAATTTCAATCAGAAATTATTGTTCATCGTGATATTTTGGTGAGTGGAATTCCTGAAAGTGATTTAGCAATTTTGTTAGAAGATTGGGAAAATAATTTGCCCGAATTTATTCATTTGGCGTATTTACCGAATCGAACTTCTATTGATTTACGATTTTCAGCGTTTGGAACAGATAAAGAATTTTTACAAAATGAAATTCAACATCAGATTAATCAATTCAAATTAATTGCAGGAGAATTTCTAGTTTCTGAAAATTCAGGAAATGCGCAACAAGTTTTGGGTGATGTTTTAAAAGAAAAAGGATTGACAATTTCGACTGCCGAAAGTTGTACTGGAGGAAATATAGCAAGTTTGATCACATCTGTTTCGGGAAGTTCTGCTTATTATTTCGGAACTATTGTTTCATACGACACTTCGGTAAAAGTAAATTTGCTCAATGTAAATCAATCTGATATTGATGAATTTACAGTTGTTTCGGAAAAAGTTGCTGAACAAATGGCTAAAGGTGTTCGAAATCAATTAAAAACGGATATTAGTATTTCTACAACTGGTGTCGCTGGTCCAAACAAAGGCGAAGATGGAAAAGAAGTTGGAACGGTTTGGATTTCTGTTACAAATGGTCATTCAACATTGAATAAAAAATATTTTTATCCCTATTTAGATCGAGAAGAATTCATTAAAATTGTTTCCAATAATGCGCTGAATTTAGCAATTCAGTTTGTGAGAGAGGAGTGTTAAAATAATGACTCTTGGGCAAACCAGAGTGATATGAAAAGATTATAAATAGAAATCAGAGTGATAGTGTATTTTTTAATGTCATATAATTTAGTGAAAAAATTTAAATATTTCCAAAAATATATTTAGTCTATTAAATTAATAGAGTTTATATTTGTCGCAAATTTTGTGTCAAATGTTAAAAAAGATTGCGAGCAATACATTATTTCGATTGCTTTTGGGTGTGATTGCCGGTTTGGTTTTAGGAAATTATCTGAACGAAAATACAATTCAAGTTGTTTTATCCTTAAAATATTTTACAGGGCAATTAATTTTCTTTTTGGTTCCGTTAATTGTGATTGGTTTTATCGTTTCTTCAATTACGAAATTAAGCGAAGGCTCTGCTAAAATAGTAGGTTTTTCATTATTAATTGCATATTTATCTTCAATAGGAGCGGGGTTATTTTCGATGATTGCAGGTTATCAAATCATTCCAAATTTATCTATTCCAACTTCAGTGGATTCGTTGCGAGAAGTTCCAAAAATTTTATTTCAATTAGATATTCCGCCAATTTTTTCGGTGATGACAGCGTTGGTTATTTCGTTGATGCTAGGAATGGGAATTTTGATTACAAAAGCGAAGGAATTAGAAAAGATTTTTGATCAATTCAAAGATATTGTAATTCTTTTGGTAAATAAAGTTTTGATTCCGATTTTACCTTTTTTCATTGCTGCAAATTTTGCAATTTTGAGTTATGAAGGTTCTATTGAAAAACAATTACCAGTTTTCTTGAAAGTAATTTTAATCGTTATTATTGGTCATTTTATTTGGATGACATTAATGTATACAATCGCAGGATTTTATCATAAAACAAATCCATTCAAACTACTAAAACATTATCCTCCTGTCTATTTAACGGCTGTTGGAACAATGTCATCTGCTGCATCTTTGGGTATTGCTGTGAAAGCAGTTGACGATAGTAAAGTAATTAAACCAACGATTGCTAATTTTACGATTCCATTTTTCTCGAATACACATTTATGTGGTTCGGTTTTGACAGAAGTTTTCTTTGTGATGACGGTTTCGCAAGTATTGTATGGTCATATTCCTGATTTAGGAACAATGGTAACTTTTGTTTTGCTTTTAGGCGTTTTTGCAGTTGGTGCACCAGGAGTTCCAGGTGGAACAGTTGTCGCTTCGTTAGGATTAATTTCAAATGTTTTAGGATTTGATGAAGCTGGAGTAGCTCTAATCTTGACTATTTTCGCATTGCAGGATAGTTTTGGAACGGCGTGTAATATTACAACTGATGGCGCATTGAGCATGATTGTAGATAAATATGCTGATGAGAAATAATTTTAACTCAACTATGAAAAATATAAAAAAAATCACTTCATTTCGAAGTGATTTTTTTTTGCTTTATTTTCTTCTTCCTCGATGAGGATTCTTTGGTTTCGTATCTTTTTTGGGTTTAAAACCTGTATTATTTTTCTTGAAATTATTATTGTTACTATTTGCGTCAGGTAATTTATAAAACTCTTTTGGTGTTTTAATCACCGTCACATAATTACCAATCAATTTCTCAATATTTGCCAAATCACCTCTTTCGTCAGCAGCACATAAAGAAATTGCTTTTCCTTCGCGTCCCGCACGACCAGTACGTCCGATACGGTGTACATATGTTTCAGGAACATTCGGTAATTCGTAATTGATCACATAAGGTAATTGATCAATATCGATTCCACGAGCAGCAATATCAGTGGCAATTAATACTTTTAATTTTTCTTCTTTGAAATCATTTAAAGCACGTTGTCTTGCATTTTGAGATTTATCACCATGAATTGCCGCAGCAGGGATTCCTGCTTTTTCCAAGTGTCTTACCAAACGATTTGCGCCGTGTTTTGTACGTGTAAAAATCAAGGTACGATCTTCTGGATGCTCGTTTAAAATGCTAACCAAAAGTTTTACTTTCATGTCTTTGTCTACATGATAAACAAATTGCTCAACTGTTTCGGCAGTCGAAGAAACAGGTGCCACGCTGACTTCTTTTGGACGACGAAGAACTGAATGAGAAAATTTTCGAATGTTTTTTGGCATCGTTGCCGAGAAGAAAAGTGATTGTCTTTCTTTTGGAATGATTTCTAAAATCTTTTTGATTTCATGAACAAATCCCATATCCAACATACGATCGGCTTCATCTAAAACAAAAATCTCTATTTGATTAATTTTTAAATGTCCTTGTCCAATCAAATCCAACAAACGACCAGGCGTTGCAATTAAAATATCAACACCATTTTTGATGGCTCCAATTTGTGGATTTTGATTAACACCTCCAAAAATCGCTAAATGTTTTAATGGTAAATTTTTACCATATAATTTAAAACTTTCGTTGATTTGAATGGCTAATTCACGTGTTGGCGTTAAAATTAATGTTCTAATTTTTCTTCCTTTACTCGGAGAATTTGTTAAGTTTTGTAGAATAGGAATTGCGAAAGATGCTGTTTTTCCTGTTCCTGTTTGTGCACAACCAATAATATCATTTCCTTCTAAAACTAAAGGAATAGATTGCTCTTGAATTTCGGTTGGTTCTGTATATCCAGCCTCATCAATTGCTTTTAAAATTGGTTCAATTATATTTAATTCTGAAAAATTCATTGATTAAAATCGTGTAAGTTTTTATATAGAAATAGATAAGCACTTCCGTAGAAGTGCTTTATAATTAAAAATAAATCTATTCCATTTCTTTTGCGTTGCGATCAATTTTTTCCTCAGGTTCTGTTGCATGAACAGAGTTTGCCGAATAATTTCTCCAACGTTCTAAAATATCTATCATATCAGCAGGCATCGGGGATTCGAAATACATACGTTCTCCTGTTGTAGGATGATCAAATCCTAATGTGCGTGCGTGTAAAGCTTGGCGAGGACAAGCAGCGAAACAATTGTCAACAAACTGTTTGTATTTGTTGAATGTTGTTCCTTTCAAAATGCGATCTCCACCATAACGAGCATCATTGAATAATGGATGACCCAAATGTTTGAAATGCGCACGAATTTGATGTGTACGACCAGTTTCTAATTTACATTCGACCAATGTAACATAAGAAAAATTCTCCATTACTTTATAATGTGTCACAGCATGTTTACCTTGATCTCCATCAGGAAAAACTGCCATTTGCATACGATCTTTTAAGTGTCGACCAATATGTCCTGTAATTGTTCCTTCTTGTTCTGCCAAAACTCCCCAAACCAAAGCATTGTATAAACGGTCTGTTGTGTGAGCTGCAAATTGTTCTGCTAAACTTGTCATCGCAACTTCTGTCTTCGCAATAACCAAAAGTCCGCTTGTGTCTTTATCGATACGGTGTACCAAACCAGGACGTTCCATCTGATCTGACATTGATGGTAAATTATCAAAATGAAACTTTAAGGCATTTACCAAAGTTCCTGTATAATTTCCATGTCCAGGGTGTACAACCATTCCAGGTTCTTTATCAATTACGACAACTTGATCATCTTCGTAAATAATTTTGATTGGAATATCTTCTGCTATAACTTCATTCTCGCGTGGAGGAGTTTCTAACATAATCTGAATAAAATCTCCAGGCTTTACTTTGTAATTCGATTTTACAGATTCATTGTTCACTAAAATGTTTCCGTTATCGGCTGCTTGTTGAATTTTATTTCTTGTTGCGTTCTCAATTCTAATCATTAAGAACTTATCTATACGCAATAACGATTGACCTTTGTCAACCGTTATTGAAAAATGCTCGTATAATTTATTGTCGTTTTCCTCTTGTAAGAAATCTTCTAAATCTTCTGTCATTTATTCTCTTTCTATTCTATAATAATCTCTTCTGGAGCTTTAGGCGCTTCTGTAGGCTTTTGTTGCTCTGTAGGCTGATTATTTTGTTGTTGCTGTTGTTGCATATCTTTGATCTGCTGTTCAGCTTTTTGTGTTATAATATCTCTATATTGAGAACCGCTAATTGTATCTTCGCCAAAGTTTTTGTACTGAACATCCAATTCTTTTAACTGCGTTCTAATTTTATCGCGAGGTTCTGTTGATAACCAAATATCAATTGGTTGACCTTGATCGTAAGTATCCGTAGCAAATGGGAATTGATAAACAACTCTTGCGTTGATTGTATCATGAGAAGCTCCAATAAATTTGATTTGACCAATCTCGAAGAAATTATCTTTGATTGATTTTTTAGCTTCTGTCAATGTTAAATTAACCAAATTAGGCATTCTAACACCAGATAACATTCCGCGTCCTAATACCAAATCAACTGTCGCAAAACGAGGTAATTGTTCTCCTGCTTTTACAATTTTTCCGTTGTATAATATTTTAAGAACTGCATCTTTTGCTAAATCTGGTTCGTAAATTATTTTTCCAATTTTAAGACCAGAAATTTCTAATTGTGTAAAGGCTAAACGTTTTGATTTTCCAACTAAATCTGGTAATTCAACTGGACGATATGTTTTCGGATTTGACTTAATAAAGATACGACGACCTTCTTTTACACGCGATTCTGCTGCAGGATAAAAATCCATAATAGCAAAAGGTTTCGTATTTGGATCAAAACGAGAACTATCTACTTCGTATGTCAAACCAAGTTCTTCTAACTTAGCTGTAGCATCAGTAATATTCATTTTAGATAAATCCGGAACTTCAACAAATTCATTGTGATTTGTATACGAATCTAACCAAATGTTAAAAATAAAATGGTAAAGCCCAAATGATAGCGCTATTACAATAGCTACATTCAGCAAAACTTGAATGATTGATTTTACTCCTTTCATTGAAATGATAAATTGTCGCACAAATATAGTTTAAAAATAATATTTATGATTGATGTCAAAGTTCTATATTTGAATAAATTTTAAATTAAACATGTTAAGAGTAGCAGTTGTAGCAGGTGGATATACGGATGAAAGCGTGATTTCGTTGAAAAGTTGCGAGTTAATTTACTCAAGTCTAAATCCAGAAAAGTACGACAGAACAAGGGTTCGAATCTTAAAAGAAGGTTGGTTTGCCGAAATTGAAGGCGAAAAATATCCAATCAATAAAGGTGATTTTTCATTTGAAAAAAATGGAGAAAAAATTACGTTTGATGTCGTTTTTAATACAATTCATGGTACGCCAGGCGAAGATGGTTATTTGCAAGCGTATTTTGAAATGATTGGTTTACCATACAATGGATGCCCTTTTTATCAATCTGCCTTAACATTTAATAAAAAAGATTGTATCGCAGTATTGAGTAAATATGGAATTCCACACGCGAAATCAATTTATCTTAATCAAGGAGATCAATATTCTGCAAAAGAAATTATCGATCAAGTTGGTTTACCTTGTTTTGTGAAACCAAATCGTTCAGGATCAAGTTTAGGAATTTCAAAAGTTCATAAAGAAGATGAATTTGAAGCTGCAATGCAAAAAGCTTTTCTTGAAGATAAAGAAGTTTTGATCGAATCTTTCTTAGATGGAACTGAGATATCGGTCGGAGTTTTAAATTACAAAGGAGAAACAATGGTGTTGGGAATTACAGAAATTGTTTCGCACACAGAATTTTTTGATTATGATGCAAAATATAATGGTTTGTCTGACGAAATTACACCAGCTCGTTTAACACCAGAAGTTGAAGCAAGAGTAAGAGAAATTGCGGCTAAAGCATATAAATGTATTAATATGTCTGGTTTTTCGCGTTCAGAATATATTATTGTAAACGGAGAGCCGCATTTTATTGAAATGAATACGTTGCCAGGTTTTTCTCCTGCAAGTATTTTTCCTCAGCAAGCTGCTCATGCAGGAATTGCTTTGGAAGATTTGATGGATAGTGAAATAGAATTTGCTTTAAATAGACCTTCAGCATGGATAGAATAGCCGTTTTTCCTGGATCTTTTGATCCAATTACTTTAGGGCATTTAGATATTATAGAGCGTGCAGTTCCTTTATTTGACAAGATTATTGTTGCAATTGGAACAAATTCATCGAAGAATTATATGTTCTCTTTGGAGCAAAGAATTAAGTTTATTGAAGATTCGGTTGCGAAATTCGAAAATGTAGAAGTAATGGCTTACAAAGGTCTGACTGTCGATTTTTGTGATGAAGTAAATGCACAATTTATTTTACGTGGACTTCGTAATCCAGCCGATTTCGAATTTGAGAAAGCGATTGCGCACACAAACCGAGCAATTACAAATCATAATATCGAAACAATCTTTTTATTGACATCTTCTGGGAAAGCTTACATCAGTTCAAGTATTGTTCGTGATGTCATGCGAAACGGGGGAAAATATGAGATATTAGTTCCAGATGTTGTGAGGATTTAGAATAACGTTATATAATATTATATATAAAACGAGAGCATTATATAATGCTCTCATTTTTATTTTTTATAAATCTAAGCTTAATTGATCTGGTAATAATTTAAATGTCATTCTATGATAAGGAGTAGCTCCATATTCTTTTATTGCTAAGCGATGAGCTTTTGTTGGATAACCTTTATTTTTTTTCCAATCGTACATTGGAAATTCTTCGTGGATTTTTTCCATATATTCATCACGATACGTTTTTGCTAAAATAGATGCTGCCGCAATATTCATATATTTTGAATCACCTTTTATAATACACTCGTGTGAGACATCATGATATTTATTAAAACGATTTCCATCAACAACAATCAAATCTTTCGGACAATCTAATTGATCTATTGCTCGATGCATAGCCAAAAAACTAGCGTTTAAGATATTTATTTCGTCAATTTCATTTGGCCAAACAATTCCAATTGCCCAATATTTAGCATTTTCTTCTATAAATGTTCTCAACGAATTTCTTTTCTTTTCAGATAATTGTTTTGAATCATTAATAATTTCATTTTCAAAATCATTTCCCAAAATAACGGCTGCTGCTACAACCGGACCACTTAAACATCCTCTTCCTGCTTCATCGCAACCTATTTCATATTCGTGATTTGATAAAACTTTGTACAATTTTTTATATTTTTAACAAAGTTATCAAAATTTAGCATAAAAAAGTTTTGTAAATGTTATAGAAATCTTAAGTTTATGAAAGTTTTAAAAATGTTTTAACAGATGAGGAGAAATTTAAAAAACTTGTTTGTATTAGGAGGTATTCTTTTAGGAACTTCATTATATGCGCAAGAAAAGACTGTTACAGGAACTGTAACAGACTCTGATGGACTTCCAGTAGCTGATGCTGTTGTAAAAACAACATCAGGAAAAGAAGCTTACACTGACGAAAATGGGGTGTTTAGTATTGAAGCTAAACAAGGAGATTTAGTAACAGTAGAAGCAATGGGATTACCAACTCAAACTTTTTCAGTTGGTGCTGGTTCAGAATATAAAGTAACTCTTAAAGCTTCTGATACAGTAGAGTTAGAAGGGGCTGTAGTAACCGCATTAGGTATTACACGTGAAAAAAAATCATTAGGATATGCTTCGCAAGAAGTTAAAGGAGATGTGATTTCTGCTGCAAGAGGGAGCAACCCTTTAAATTCCTTATCAGGAAATGTTGCAGGTTTGTCAATCTCTAACAACTCTGGTAACTTAGGAGGGTCTACTCGTATTGTTCTTAGAGGGTTACGTTCTATTACTGGAGAAAATAGACCATTGATAGTTATCGATGGTATACCAATGAGTAACAACAACGTTAATGGTTCTGGTGCTTCAAGTGGTAGTGGAGGTCGCGATTATGGAGATGGGGCTTTTGATATGAACCCTGATGATGTTGAATCAATCAACGTATTGAAAGGTGGTCCAGCATCTGCTTTATATGGGTCTCGTGGTGCTAATGGTGTAATTATGATTACGACTAAAAAAGGTAAAAAAGGTCGTGATGAAATAACTATTAACACGGGGGTTTCATTTGATCAAGTAGCAATTAGTCCTAAGCTTCAAAAATCTTATGGAGGTGGATCTAAGGATACGTTTAGTAAAATTACAGTAGATGGAAAACAATATAATATTGTAGAGTATCAAATGGATGAATCTTGGGGGCCAAAATATAATGGTCAAATGGTTCTTCATTGGAATGCATTTAATCCTGAAGATCCAACAAACTATATGGTTGCAAGGGAATGGAAAGCTCCAGCTCATGACGTAGATTCATTCTATAATACAGGTATTACTTATACTAATTCTGCTAGTTTTTCAAAATCTTATGAAAATACGAATGCAAAATTAGCAATATCTAACATTAATCAATCAGGTATTATTCCTAATTCATCATTAAAAAGAACAACTCTTAATTTAGGGATTGATAACAAATTTGGAGATAAATTTCAGGTTTCTGGAGATATGAATTATGTGAGAACAGATGGATTTAATCGTCCTGAGTTTGGATATGGAGATAATTCAGTTATTCAGAAGTTCTATCAATGGGGACAACGTTCGTTAGATTTTGCTGCTTTAAAAAATTATAAAAACAGTAAAGGAGAACAATTATCTTGGAACAGAACTGCTTGGAATAATGCCACACCATTATATTCTGATAACCCATATTGGATTATTAATGAGAATACTTCTGACGATAGACGTGATCGTTTTTATGGAAACGTAAAATTAAGATATGACATCTTACCAGGGTTGTATGCAACTGGAGCTGTTTATGGAGATCATTATAACTTACAAATTCAAGAAAGAGTTGCAGTAGGATCTCAAGCGACATCAGGATATAGTTTATATACTCGTCAATTTACAGAGATGAACTACGAAGGGCGTTTAAACTATGAAAAGAAATGGACTGATTTTAGTGTGAATGCTTTCGCAGGGGTTAATAGACGTCATGAGACAAGATCTAATGTAAATGCAGCTACTTCAGGAGGATTAGTTGTTCCAAATTTATATTCGTTGTCTAACTCAATGGCATCACCAACTGTATCTAATTATAGATCTAAGAAAAGAGTAAATTCTGTATTTGCAGGTGCTTCTTTTGGATTCTATGATGTATTCTATTTAGATGTAACAGCTCGTAATGACTGGTCATCTACTTTACCAGAAGCAAATAACTCGTATTTTTATCCTTCAGTATCTGGAGCGTTTGTTTTCTCAAACTTGATTAAACAAGATTGGTTAACATTTGGTAAAATTCGTGGAGGTTGGTCTCGTGTAGCAAATGATACAGATCCTTTCAATTTAATTGATACATATGCTAATTCTACGTTTACAGGAACTACAAATTTAGGAGATCCTTATTATTTATTACCATTAGCTAAAGCAAATAAAAATTTGAAACCTGAGATGGTAGATTCTTGGGAGGTTGGTTTAGAAATGCAATTCTTTAAAAATCGTTTCGGATTTGATGTTACTTATTATCAACAAAAAACAAACGACTTAATTGTACAAAATACAACTCCTGCTGAAACTGGGTTTACTGCTAAATGGTATAATGCTGGGGTAATGGAAAATAAAGGTATTGAAGCAATGGTGAAGATTACACCAATCCAAACTGAAGAATTTTCTTGGGATTTTGCATGGAACTTTGCAAAAAATGATAACAAAATTGTAGAATTATACGGAGACTTACAATCTATTACATTAGCTCAAGCACCATTTAAAGCTGGGGTTTATGCAATGTTAGGTTCTAAATATGGTCAAATCCGTGGAACTGACTTTATTTATGATGATCAAGGTAATAAAGTAGTTGGGGCTAACGGATTGTATTTATCTTCTGGCGTTAAGAATTTAGGTTCTGTTTTACCTGACTATAACATGGGATTCCGTAACACATTTACTTACAAAGGTGTTTCTTTATCTGCGTTAGTAGATGTGCAAAAAGGAGGTAAATACTTTGCTTTAACAAATATGTGGGGTATGTACTCAGGTATGTTAGAAGAAACAGCAGCAAATGGAGTGCGTGAAAACGGTGTAATTTCTCAGGGTGTTACTGGTTCAGTAAAATCAAATGGAGATGGAACTTATACAGTAACAAATACAGCAGAAAATACAAAAGTTGTTGATGCATCTTCATATTTTGGAAATTATTATTCAGGACCAACATCTCAAAACGTATTTGATTCTGATTACATCAAATTAAGAGAGGTTACTTTATCATATACTTTCCCTAAAAAATGGGCTGGACCATTTTCTAATGTAGTTGTATCTGCATTTGGAAGAAATCTAGCTACATGGGGGTTAGATAATAAGAATTTTGATCCAGAAGTTGCTACAGGAGGTTCAGGAAATGTACAAGGATTAGAAGGAGGGTCTTTACCTTCAACAAGATCTTTTGGTATGAATCTTAAATTACAATTTTAATTTAGAAAAAGAGTTATGAAAAAGAATATCGGAAAATATTTATTAATGGCTACTTTATTAGGTTCTACTGCAATGTTCACTTCTTGTGATAATGGATTAGCAGAGCTTAATGAAAATCCGAATAGCCCTGAAATTGTACCTACATATACTATTTTTAATGGAGCTACAAGATATTTAATGTCAACAGCAAGAGATGGTTGGTGGTCTGCACGTATGTCAATGCCTTGGATGCAGTATACAGCACAAATTAACTATACTGAAGAAGATAAGTATCAATATCGTGATACTCAAACTTCAGGAGGTTGGAATGCTTTATATAGATCAGCATCTAACTTTAAAGATATTATTGATAAATGTACAAATCCAGAGACTGCAGCTCAAATGGGACAGTATGGTGATTTAGATAATCAAATTGCTATCTCAAGAATAATGTTAGCATATACATTTGATCAATTAGTGTCAAGTTTTGGTGATGTACCATATTGGTCTCACGGGAATAAAAATGCAGATTTCCAAGCTTTACAAATTGATGATTACGCTGCACCTAAATATGTTTCTCAACAAGTTATTTATGAAGATTTGTTAAAAGAATTAAAAGAGGCATCAGAGCAATTGGATGTGAATGCGTCTGGTTTTTCTAGTGGGGATAATATCTATGGAGGAGATGTTGCTAAATGGAAAAAATTTGCAAACTCTTTGCGTTTAAGAATTGCTAACCGTGTAAAAGCTAAATTGCCTTCAGCAAACGCTCATATCACAGATGCAATTGCAAAAGGAGTATTTACATCGAATGATGATAATGCAGCTCAAAACTTTGGTAGTTCTGCTGCAGAAGGATCTCCATTTTGGGCAACTTTCTTTACAGGAAGTATGCGTACAGATTTTGCGACGAATAAACAGTTTATTAACTTGTTAAAAGGTCAATCAACAAAAAACTTTGGAGTGGATCCTCGTTTACAAGTTTATGCAGCACCTATTGGTCTTAAAAAGTCTCAAGTATATCCAGCATCATATTCTGATACTGATGATCTAACAAAATATCAAGGTATGCCTTATGGTCTTCCAGATACAATGTTATCACTAAATAATGAAACAGCTAAACTTTCATTTACTTCTAAGTATGTAATGACGCCTACTTTTGCTGAAGTATTAATGGAATATGCTGAAGTAGAGTTTATCTTATCAGAAATTAATGGATGGGATGCAACTCATTATAAAGCAGGTGTACAAGCCTCTATGGATAAATGGGGTGTTGATGCAACTAAAGCTACAGCTTATGTAAATGCATTACCAGCTGCAAATCAAGAAAACGTTATTACGCAGAAATATATTGCATTATACATGCAAGGAGCTGAAGCTTGGAATGAATACCGTAGAACAGGTTATCCAAATGGAGGAATTTTATTATTACCAGGTCAAACAGCAAAAGATAATAATGGAGCTACTTATACATTTACTCCATTAATGTCAGGTAATGTTGTTGCTAAAGACTTGCCAGCACGTGTACGTTATCCAATTACACAACCATCGTTAAATGGAGCGAATTATAAAGATGCTTCATCTAAATTAAGCAATGGTGATGAAATTGATTCTAAATTATTTTTTGCTAAATAATAGTATCAAATATCCTCAATAGTTATTAAGCCACTTCGAAAGAAGTGGCTTTTTTGTTATTATATTTTTGTAGATTTATGATAAGTAAAAAAAATATGAATCATATCACTTATTATATTGTTTTTCTATCTAGTTTACTGAGTATTGTCGTTGCACAACCAATCGTGTATAAAGTAGAAATAAATAAGTGTTTGGATTATAATTTCAATGATGACTTATTTTTAGAAAACCCTGCATATTTAGATGAAATACAAGAGGAGTTTTATTTGCAAAATTCTACTTTAGATCCTACGAAATTTACTCATGATGGAAGTGTTTATAAAAATGCTAATGCTACAACAAGCTATATTTATGATAGAATAAATAGATCTTATATAGTGGATGATGGGGAAAAGAATAAAAAAATATTTTTTTTAAAATTTATAGAAAACACACTACATAATCCTAAACAAGTGTTTGTGGTTGAAGTTACCTATTTTAGGACAAGAACTCCTCCAAATCTTACTGGAGAAATACTTTATGGCTGCCTAGACGATTCAAATAAAGAGAAATATGATTTAAGTAAAGTTTCCTTAATCAATGCTTTTATTAATGTTCCGCCTGATGAACGAACTTTAGTATTTAGCTTGTATAGAAGCTATAATGATATGATTTTGAATCAAAATATGATTCCCGAAGTAGAGTGGAAAGATTATAGTATAAATTCTAATGATGAGCATAAAGTTTATTTAAGGATATCTTTTAAAGATACCACTAAAAGATGTATATCAGAGTCTGTAATTAATTTACAACTGAAGGATTACTCAACTCAAATGGATAAAACTGAATTTGAGTTTTGTGGAACTCCTTTTGTGGTTAATGGTCCAGATAATCAATCTAATTACGAATGGTATTTTAATGGAGATTTAAAATCAACTAAAAAAGAAGTGAAAGTTGATGCCTTGGGAGAGTGGATTGTCTATTTTGATAATGATTTGGGTTGTAAATCAAGTGTCAAAATTAATGTGATTCCAGAGAAAGAAAGATCGCGTATAGAAAAAGTAACTGCAACTTCTAATAGTATTACGATAATTCCTTTTCCAAATGCTAATATTGATAGTTATTCTTTAGATGGCATTACTTTTCAGAATAGTGGTACATTTTTCAATCAAACAGCAGATTTAATTAGTATTTGGTATAAAACTAAATTAGGTTGTGTTTTTGGACCTATACCTTTTGATATTGCAAACGGCTTCAATTTTTTATCACCAAATGGTGATGGAATTAATGACACTTGGAGTTTGAGAAATAAAGATTTTTATAAAAATGCTAAAATTCAGATTTTTGATAGATATGGTAAAATAGTTGCGAATGGAATCGTAAATGATATTTTGCCTTGGAACGGTAAACATAATAATTTTGTATTGCCAACAGGGACTTATTGGTTTATAATAAAAGATGATAAAGAGACACTTAAAACAGGATATATCGTTTTAAAAACAAAATAGCAAGCCAATTGGCTTGCTATTTTGTTTAATATATTGATAATTCTTAATTCGAATAATTAGGAGCCTCTTTTGTAATGACAACATCATGTGGGTGAGATTCGTGTAAACCAGCACCTGTAATTTTAACGAATTTACCGTTTTCAATTAAATCTTGAATTGTTGGAGTTCCGCAGTAACCCATTCCAGCACGTAATCCACCGCATAATTGGTAAACAACTTCTGCAATAGAACCTTTGTGAGGAACACGACCTTCAATTCCTTCTGGAACTAATTTTTTCGCATCAGCTTGGAAATAACGATCTTTAGAACCGCGTTTCATTGCAGCTAAAGAACCCATTCCTTGATATGCTTTGAATTTACGACCTTGGAAAATAATTTCTTCTCCTGGCGCTTCATCTGTTCCTGCAAATAAACTTCCTAACATCACCAAGTTTGCCCCAGCAGCAACCGCTTTTACAATATCACCTGATAATTTGATTCCACCATCTCCAATAATCGAAACATTTCTTGTTTTTGCATAAGAATGTACATCATGAATAGCAGAAAGTTGAGGTACACCAACACCAGCTACAACACGAGTTGTACAGATAGAACCAGGTCCAACACCAACTTTTAAAGCATTTGCTCCAGCATCAATCAAAGCTTTTGCTGCTTCAGCAGTTACAATATTTCCACCCACGATATCTAATTCAGGGAAAGCATTTCTAACTTCAGCAACTTTACTAATAACTCCAGCAGAATGTCCGTGAGCTGAATCTAACGCTACGATATCAACACCTTTGTTTACTAAAGCTTGAACGCGTTCTAATGTATCAGCACCAACTCCAACTCCTGCACCAACACGTAAACGACCTTTTGTATCTTTACATGCATTAGGGAATTCAGTTAAATTGTCAATATCTTTTATCGTAATTAATCCGATTAATTTATTGTTTTCGTCAACGATTGGTAATTTTTCGATGCGGTAACGAGAAAGAATTTCTTTTGCTTTCTTAAGGTCAGTATCAATATCAGAAGTTACGATATTTTCTTTTGTCATCACGTCTTCTACCAATTGGTCGAAGTTTTCTTGGTAACGAATATCACGATTTGTAATAATTCCAACCAATGTTCTATCTTCTTCAACAACTGGTAAACCAGAGATTTTGTATTTCTCCATTAAGTTTACTGCATCTTGCAACTTGTGATGACGAGATAAAGTAATTGGATCAGAAATCATTCCGTTTTCTGAACGTTTTACCATATCAATTTCATTCGCTTGTTCTTCGATCGACATATTTTTGTGAACGAAAGATAAACCTCCTTCACGAGCTAATGCAATCGCTAATCTTGCTTCGGATACAGTATCCATCGCAGCAGAAACTATCGGAATGTTAAGGGTGATATTGTCTGTGAATCTTGTTTGTAGAGATACTTGGTTCGGTAATATCTCTGAGTAGGCAGGCACTAATAACACATCGTCAAAAGTGAAGCCCGTTTGTAGAATTTTGTCTGTTAAAGGCATTGCTTTTTGCATTGCAAATTTAGATGAAAAAAGTTTAGAATCAAAACTATTTGAGAAAATGTATCTTTATTTTGAAGGATTTGATGTTTTGTTAATATGTAAATGAATCGATTAGAAACTTTAAAATTAATTTTAAAATATTCGATAAATCTATATTGTTTAGATGAGATTGTAATCAGAATTTAATCATTTCAATCCTAAGCTATATCAATTTTTTATCTTATTTTCGCAAGACAGTTTATTAAAACAAAATGGATATAAATTTCAAAAAGTGGAACAACATCTTGGGTGTTGCGATGTTCTTGATAGCGACAATATTGTATTTGGCATCGATGGAACGTTACCTGAGTTTGTGGGATTGTGGTGAGTACATTGTATCATCAGCAAAATTGGGAATTACGCATGCACCAGGAGCAGCTTTGTTCCAAATAATGGGAGCAGTTTGGTCTGGTTTAGCTTTTGGTGACGGAAGCAAATACGCCATATTAATCAACAGTACATCTGCCTTGTATAGTGCAGGAACAATTATGTTTTTGTTTTGGACAATTACATATTTTGCTCGAAAAATGTTTGGAAAAACGCAAGATCCAATGAATGTCGATGCGATTGAACTAAATGCTTCTCAAAAAATTATAACATTAGGAAGTGGATTAGTTGGAGCTGCAATTTTTATGTTTAGCGACACATTCTGGTTTTCTGCGGTAGAAGGAGAAGTTTATGCAATGGCATCTTTCTTCACAGCGTTATTATTTTGGCTGATTACAAGATGGGATCAAGTCGCTGATACACCTAGAGGAAACAAATGGTTGGTAATTATTTCGTTGGTGATTGGTTTATCGGTTGGTGTTCACTTAATGGCAATGTTAGCAATTCCAGCAGTTTGTTTTGTATACTATGCTCGAAAATATAGATTTACAATCAAAAGTTTTTTAATCGCAAATGTTATTACATTGATTATTTTAGCTTTTGTATTCAAAATAATTTTCCCAGTTGTGATGACATTCTTTGGAAGAACAGAGATTTATGTAGTAAATAATTTGGGAATGCCTTTTAATTCAGGAACAATTATTGCCGCTATCATTTTAATTGCAGTTTTCTATTTTGCGATTAAATTAACTCAGAAATATGGTTCAGCATTATTGAATACAATTTCGTGGTGTGTGATTTTTATGTTGATTGGTTTCTCATGTTGGTTAGTTATTCCGATTCGTGCAAACGCAAATCCTCACATGAATTTGAATGATCCTGATACAGCTTTGGGTGTTTTAGATTATTTTAATCGTGAACAATATGGTTCTTGGCCTGTGATGTACGGACCAGTTTTTACGGCTCATATTGCAAGTGACGGAATTAAGCGTGATACTAATGGAGCGCCAGAAAGTACAGTTCGTAGTTCTGAATATATCAAGGATAAACGTACAGGAAAATATTTGAAAGTTTCGGATCGTTTAGATTATACATATGAAGATAAATATGTGAAGTTTTTCCCTAAAATGTTCAGTCCAGACCCAGGTGTGATGGAGAATTATGCGGCAGTTTATGCTTTTCCAAAATTCTCTTTGAATGCACAATATGCGGGTGATAAAGAAGCGCAACAAATGTACGCGCAATTGGTTGAGAAACGTCAAAACAGACAATTAAAAGTTGCAGAACTTAAGAAATATGGTGAGATTTTAGATATCGAACCACCTACATTTGGTGAACAATTTAATTACTTTATTGATTACCAAATCAACTATATGTTTATCCGTTACTTTATGTGGAATTTCTCTGGTCGCCAAAACGATTTAGAAGGTAATTTCGAGATTACAAAAGGTAATTGGATTTCAGGAATTCCATTTATTGATAATCCACGTTTAGGAGATCAATCAAAATTACCAGATGAATATAGAAATGATGGAACAAATGTATATTTCATGTTACCATTATTCTTAGGTTTAATCGGGTTATTTACACAATTAAACAGAAATTTTGTTAACTGGTGGTCATTGTTGTCATTGTTTATTTTAACAAGTGTCGGAATCATCTTTTACACATCTGTAAAACCTTTCGAGCCTCGTGAACGTGATTATGCATTGGTAAGTTGTTTTTATGCATTTGCGATTTGGGCAGGATTGGGTGTACAAGGAGTTTATTTATTACTTCAGAAATTGATGAAGCAAGAATTGAAACCATCTTTAGCAATTGGAACGACAGTTATTTTAGCTGGTATTCCAATTTTAATGGGAGCTCAAAACTGGGATGATCACGATCGTTCAGAG
This sequence comes from Empedobacter sp. R132-2, assembly GCF_030324375.1. Lineage (NCBI taxonomy): Bacteria > Pseudomonadati > Bacteroidota > Flavobacteriia > Flavobacteriales > Weeksellaceae > Empedobacter > Empedobacter sp. R132-2. Next base: position 144,514 of record NZ_JACAGG010000001.1, on the reverse strand, counting down.
CGTTCTGTAGCTTATTCTTTAGCTTACAATTATCTGAATCCGCTCGATAAAAACGCTATTCTTTTTGTCTATGGAGACAATGATACTTATCCACTTTGGGGATTACAAGAAACCGAAAATTTCCGTGATGATGTAAAAATTGCGAATTTAACGTTGGCTGCTTCTCCATGGAATTTAGAACAATTGTTACGTAGAACGTACAATGCAGCTCCACTTCCAAGTGATTTGAAACCGAAAGATTATCAATCTGGAACTAACGATCAAATTTTTGTTGTTGGAGGTTCTATTAAAAATATTTTTGATCAATTGAATAGTTTCATCAAACCAGGATCTAATCAAACATTAGAAACGTTAAGTCAAATGCCAATTGAACAAGTTGCTCAATATTTATCTGATCCTGAAATTGATCCAAATCAAGTGATGTCAGTTTATAAAAGTTTAAAACCTTTGCAAAAATATATCACAACAGATAGTATGACTGCTAAAGAAGCAATGGATTTTATTTTAGATAATAAATCACCAGAGAAACAAGCTTTAGCAGATTATTTTGGTTATCCAATTGGTGGAGCAAATTATTTACCTGTTTCTAAAATTGTTGTTCCTGTAAATAAAGCAAACGCGCTAAAATATGGAATTGTAAGTGCAAAAGATGCAGATAAAATGGTTGATTCAATCACAATTAATATCAAAGCGTCAAGTTTATTCAAAAACAATTTGTTGTTGTTGTCAATGATGGCGAAATACAATTGGGATCGTCCTATTTACTTTAGTGGAGGAGGAATTTCTGACCCTGAAAACACATTCTACATGAATGATTATTTATTGAATGCTGGAATGAGTTATAAATTAGTTCCTATTTATACGCCTTTTGGTAAAGGAGGAATTATTGGAGCTTCTGATAATGACATGTTGTTAAGAACATTCAATTCGTATAAATGGTCTGGATACAATAATCCTGATGCTTCATTTAGTTTGACAGAGCGTAACTACACATCTTCATATAGAAATACTGCGGTACGTTTAGCAGATGATTTATTGAATGCAGGACGCAAAAAAGAAGCAATTGCAGTTTTAGATAAAGTAATGTTAGAAATTCCTGCTTTAGCGAAATACGATATTGGTTATGGAGTAAGTAGAATTGCTGGAATTTATTTGAAAGCTGGAGAGGATAAAAAAGCACAAGAATTGTTTGCGCATGTTCGTAAAGAAGCTAATGCAAAAATTGCTTTTTTCGAGTCGTTACCTTCAGGAAAAGGATATTCAATTGGTTCAGATTTAGCAGCAGCTAAAAATGATTTGATGATGTCAATCTACAACGAAGCTTCTGCATTAGGAGAAAGAGGTGATAAAGACAAAGCATTGAAAGTTTTTGAATCTGCTTATAATCCTGTTTTAAAGAAATTCGAAACCTTATATAAAGAAGTAGTGGCAGATGGAAAAGTTGACGCAGCTGATCAAGCAAAAATCATGAATCAGTTTAATTATTTAGACGAAATGATTGGTGTAGCTGCAGAAATTGATACCAATTATGCGAAACAACAACAGAATATTTTATACAAAATGGTCGGACAATAAGTCAAATCAATAAACACAGAAAAGCTCCAAAAATTATTTTGGAGCTTTTTTTGTGAAATAAAGTTCTGAATATTAGGTTATTGTTAATTTTAGTATTTTTTATCATTATTTGGTTTTTAACTTTGGCACATAAATTGAAATTATGCAAATAAGTTTAACAAAATTGTAAATATTTTAAAACATTATAAAAATGAAAAAAGTATTATTAACAGCTGCTTTCGCAGTAGCAGGTATGGTTGGAGTTTCAGCGCAAACAACAGGAGTAGAAGGTACAGTTCACGTAGGTATTCCAGTAGGAGAGACAGCAGATGTATCTTCATTTAATATCGGAGTAGATTTAGCTTATTTACATCCTATTGCAAATAACTTTAAATTAGGTGCTAAAGTAGGTTATGATCATTTTATTGGAAAAGAGTATAAAATTAATAATGTAGTTGTAGCTGAAAAAGATGATGTTGGATTTATTCCATTAGCAGCAACAGCTAAATACGAGTTTGGAAATAATTTATTTGTAGGTGCTGATTTAGGTTATGCTTTCGCTACAACTGACGGTTATGAAGGAGGTTTATTTTGGCAGCCTAAAATTGGCTATTCTGCTTCAACATGGGATTTATATGCAGGGTATAAAGGAATTTCTGCTGGTCCAGAAAATAATAACACTGTAGATTGGAAATATAATGCAGTATCTGTTGGTTTTGCTTATAAATTCTAATAGAAAATAACGTATAATTTATAAAAGCTATATCGAAAGATGTAGCTTTTTTTTATTAATATGCTTTTATGAATGTTAAAATTAAATGATTAATATATTTAATATGAGTTAATTAATATTTGTAGTACTCTTTTTTAACATTATTTGGCACAAGACTTGAAATTATGCATACATCATAATTAGAACTATAAAATTTAAAAGATGAAAAAAAATTTTTTTATTGCTGCTGCAATGTTAGGAGTTGTAAGTTTGAGCGCACAAGAAAAAACAACATCGTCACAATTTGGTATTAAATCAAGTGTAAATATGTCTTCTTTTAACGGAAAAGATGTAAATGATAATGATTATAAAGTAGGTTTTAGCGCAGGTCTTTATGGACATTTTCCACTTACTGATCGTTTTGCTGTTCAACCAGAGGTAAATTTTACAAGAATAGGAGGGAAGTACAAAGACGAAGTAATGGAAGTAGGAAATACAACTGTAAAAAGTAAAAACAAAACGACTTTAGATTATATTCAAGTTCCAATCATGTTCAAATACTATCCTGCTGCATCTCGTTTCAATATTGAGGCTGGTCCACAATTTGGATTTAACATGTATGCGAGCAATAAACAATCTACAAGTACATATGCGAATAATACCGTTTACACAACAGAACAAAAGTTTGATGTAAAAGATGACGTAAAAAACTTTGACTTTGGTGTTAACTTCGGTTTAGGATACAATGTAACAGACAATATCAATGTTGGTGCTAGATATTATATGGGATTAACAAGACTTACAGAAAATACAAACAATGGTACAGCAATTGGTGCTGATGTTAAAAACCATTCATTTTCTTTAGGAGTTGGATATTCATTTTAATCGAGAATATTTAAGTTTAAATAAAAAGGATTCTGAAAAACTCAGAATCCTTTTTATGTTTTTATAAAATTTAGCATTAATCTTTCAACGCAATTTTTTTGATGGAATGTGTCAAAATTATTCTATTAATCATGAATAAAATGATCACGATAATTAATCCAAAACCGATGACTTCCCAAACGTGAGAACTTTCTGTTGCCATAAATTTTCCGACTTTTTCTTTGATGATATTCAAGATGAAATAAACCAATGGAATCGAAATAAGATAACTGATCAACATAAATATAATCGAAAATTTCAGATACGGACGAGCTAGTTGATTGATGTTGTAACCAATCAAAAATAAATCTTTCGTTTTTTGTTTATTCTTTTCAATCATTAATTGAAAATTAATAATCATCAACCAAATTGCTGCAAAAACAATGATTAAACCAATAAATAAAACCAGCGAAAAAGCTAATTTCAGATAATACGTCAATTCATTATTTTTCAATTCATCTTTGTTGATATCATAATTTTGTTGCTCAAAATAAGTCGAAGCATTTTCATCTCCTTGGGATTTCGTTTCGACTACAAGACGAGATGGTTGTGCTGTTTTTTGCGATGCATAGGTTTGATTTGCCCATTCCAAAAAGTTTTCGGGAACTAAAATGGTATTAATTTTTGTGGTAAAATCTACAATTCTCGCTTGATATACTTTCTGATTTTCTCCTTTTCCTAAAACCAACTGAAAAGGAATTTTAGTAAACAAACTTTCAGAAACTTGCGGTAATCCTTGACTTGTTGCAAACCCAAAATTATATAAGTTGAGGTAACTTTTCGGGATAATAATCGGTATAAAATCTTGACCTTCTTGCCATTTCCAATCCGATTGATCAACTTCTATAAAATCTTTTGGTACAGACTCAAAAAATAAATCAGTTGAAAAACCTCGAATTCCAGCAACTCCACCAACTTGTAATTTCACAGGAAATTGACTGCTTTTGAATGTTCCGACTTTTGCTACAAAATTTTGCGATTTCAAATCGTTAATTTCATTTTCACTAAAACTTGGTTTTTCTCCAGTCAACGTTTGTAAAGACGATATTTTTTTGTTTAAGACCACATAATTTGCTTTCCAAACTGAACTATCTTCTCCAAAATTTTTGGCATAATCCAAATAAATTGTTCCAGCCAAAATCAAGATGAAAAATCCGATAATAGAGAAAAAACAAAAGGTTGTAATTCGCAAGAAACTTAGGTTTTTACGAACCAATTTTTCAATTAAATTTTTAGAGTTGAATGACATTTGAAAGGCGTTTATCGTGAATTTCGTGTAAGCTTGTAAAGATGATTCCAGCGTTATTTTTTGCAGCTTCTTTGGTAACTAAATCAGTCAAAAGTTGTTGATTCACTTCATCTAAATGACTAAAAGGTTCGTCCAAAAGTAGAAAATCAAATGGTTGACAAAGTGCGCGAATCACAGCAATTCGTTGACGTTGACCATAAGAAAGATGAATCGCTTTTTGATGTAAATGACTTTTTAAACCAACTTTTTCAATCCATTCAATAATTTGATTTTCGGATTGATGTTGTGTTAATACATTTTTTAATTGGATATTTTCCATCAAAGTTAATTCTTCAAACAAATGCAAACCTTGAAAAACATACGCAATTTTTTCGCGTCTAATTTTTGTCCAATCATTCAAAGAATAATTCTTAATATTTTGTCCATCAAACAAAACTTCTCCGTCATAATCTTTTCTATCACCGTACAAAATATTAATCAACGTCGATTTTCCAACACCAGAATGTGCAACGATTTGATAAATATTTCCGCTTGAAAAAGTGTATGTATTTTTCCAAATTTCAGATTGTTCGAACCCAAATTCTTTCAAAGGATGCGGAACAAGTTGACTGATTTTAATTTCCATTTTGTTGTGCAGCTTGATTGAAAAATAGTGAATAAGCTTGGTCCAAAAGTAAGAAAATCACTTCCAAACTATTTTTATCCGTCTTTTTCATATGTATTTTTCCTGTTTTTGTGTATTCATTCGAAACGCGGTAATCGATGTGATCAAAATAAGATAAAACCGTTTGCATTTCTTTCGTGTTTCCGAACGGAATTTGTTGATAAATATATTTTTGAACTTCTTTTGGATATTGATCAAAATTTAGATTCACGTAACCAAACATTGGATTTGAAGCGTTTGTAGCGTATCCTGTTGTGACAAAATTTGAAGAACTTACCATTTTGTTCAAATATTGATTCATAATCGATTGATTATTTGTGATGTACATCAAATTGTTTTTGTATGTCATATAAATCTTCATATTTGTCGAAATTGGTAACATGTAATAAGGTCCAATTTTCTGAATATTTTCTTGATGAGATTTAATAAATTCGTTGAAGAAAAGATCGTTTTTCATTTTTCCTCCCAAAACAAATTGAGGATAAACAACTTGCTTGATAAAAGCTTCTTTCTTCCCAAAAAAGTCATTTGGATTAAATGCTTTTCCGATCTCAAAATCATATACACTAAACAAAGCTTCGCCTTCAAAACTTTGTTCTAATTTGTTCAAATCAATTTCATATTGTTCTAAAAAAGTAGTCAAGAAATTCTGATTTTCGAACACATAACGCGTGTTGGCAGGATAAATTCCAAGTCCAATGTTCATGTAACTTTGCGCAGGAAAATACTTGAAAAAATCAGTATTGATTTTTGATTTCCACATCGGATGTTTTTGTAATTTAACTTTTGTAATCGCATCTGGATGAAATTTCTGTGTAAAACTAATTCCGTCCGAAGTAAATGAAATAAAATTGACCCAAGAACTTTTTGTGAAATCAAGGTTTTTCTTTTCAGAACTTTCATGTTTCGAGAAGTTTTTCAAGAAATTTCCAGTGTACCAAATGTTGATATCCTGCGAGTTTTTAACAAAATCTCCAAAGCTGTTATTTTCTTTCGCAAGTGAATGTTTGTCGTTGATAATTTTCGCGAAATAATCTTGAATCGCTTTTTCTCCAACACCAAATTCAGAAACAATCAATAAAAATTGAGATTTGTTCCAAGCTATAAACGGTTTATTGAATCCAGAAATTGTTGTAAAACCATCTTTCTTTTCAAACGAAATATCTTTTTTGTATAAACCTTTGTAAATGGTTGATAAATGTTTTTCAAATTGATCTTTGTCACGCATATTTGTAATCAACGCAACCATATTTTTTTCATTAATTTTTTGTCCAAAAATGTAAATAGGGCTGATAATATCTATGCCTGCTGAAGTCGGATTGTTTTTGATATCATTTAATAATTGATCAAAAGTTGGATCTTGATTTTTAAGTTCGCCTTCGGCTAATTGATAAATTTTATATTGTTCTAATTTCTGAAAATTACCTTTTTCTGCAATTGATTTTGGATTTATCAACGCAACAAAATCTACATCTGTAGGAATCAAAACCGTATAATCTTCGTTTTTGGAACAACTTGCAAAAAGCAAAATTAGAAATAGAATTGAGTAATATTTGAAGCCTTTTTTCATCGAAAAAATATCTTTAAAAATTGTTGTTAATTATTTGTTTAATCCTGAATTAAATCTGAAATCATCTGATTTTTATTCAAGAATTGTTAAATCTATAATATTGGTATAAATTTAAGCAATTATTAATATGATTTTCGTTTCTATAACAATAAAAATATGTAAAAATTTCTTATATTCGCACTCCTTGATTTAGAAGAAATAAGAAAGAATTCGATGGCAAAAAAGTTTAGAGAATATAAGCACTTAGACTTGGTACAAGTCTCAAAAGAAACGTTAGAAGAATGGAAACAAAATAATGTTTTCGAAAAAAGTATTTCTACGCGTGATGGAAATCCATCTTTTGTGTTCTATGAAGGTCCTCCTTCTGCAAACGGAAAGCCAGGGATTCACCACGTTTTAGCACGTTCTATCAAAGATATATTTTGTCGTTACCAAACCTTGAAAGGAAAACAAGTTTTTCGTAAAGCGGGTTGGGATACGCATGGTTTACCAGTAGAATTGGGAACTGAGAAAGAATTAGGAATTACCAAAGAAGATATTGGAACTAAAATTTCAATTGAAGAATATAACGAAGCGTGTAAACGTACAGTAATGCGTTACACAGATTTGTGGAATGATTTGACTGAAAAAATGGGTTATTGGGTGGATATGGAAGATCCATATATCACGTATAAACCAAAATATATGGAGTCTGTTTGGTGGTTGTTGAAGCAAATTTATAACAAAGATTTGTTGTACAAAGGTTATACAATTCAACCATATTCTCCTAAAGCTGGTACAGGTTTATCTTCACACGAGTTAAATCAACCAGGAACTTATCAAGATGTTACAGATACAACGATTGTTGCTCAATTTAAAGTAAACAAAGATTCTACAGATTTATTCAATGATTTTGATGGAGATGTGTATTTCTTAGCTTGGACAACAACACCTTGGACGTTGCCATCAAATACAGCGTTAACAGTTGGTCCAGATATCGATTATGTTGTAGTTGAAACATTCAATCAATATACATTCGAGCCAATTCGCGTAATTTTAGGAAAACCATTGGTTGCTAAACAATTCGGTAAACCATATTTCTTAGCAGAAACAGAAGAAGATTTTAAAGTTTATGCGGCAGGAAATAAGACAATTCCTTATAGAATTGTAGGAGAATACAAAGGTGCTGATTTTGTTGGAACTCGTTATGAGCAACTATTACCTTGGGCGTTGCCTTACGAAAATGCAGAGAATGCTTTCCAAGTAATTCCTGGAGATTTCGTAACAACAGAAGATGGTACAGGTATCGTACATACTGCGCCTACTTTTGGTGCGGATGATGCGCGTGTTGCAAAAGAAGCTGGTGTTCCACCAATGTTGGTATTAGATACGCATGGAAATGCTGTTCCTTTAGTAGATTTACAAGGTCGTTTTGTGGCTGATTTACCAGAAGGTTATGGAGGTAAATATGTAAAAAATGAATATTACGATGATGGAACTGCTCCTGAAAAATCGGTTGATGTAGAAATCGCGATTTTATTAAAAGAGCAAAACAAAGCCTTCAAAGTAGAGAAATATAAACACAGTTACCCACATTGTTGGAGAACAGACAAACCTATTTTATATTATCCATTAGATTCTTGGTTTATCAAGGTAACGGATGTGAAAGATCGTATGGTTGAATTGAATAAAGAAATCAATTGGAAGCCTAAAGCGACTGGAGAAGGACGTTTCGGAAACTGGTTAGAAAATGCCAATGATTGGAATTTATCTCGTTCTCGTTATTGGGGAATTCCATTGCCAATATGGAGAACTGAAGAAGGGGATGAAGTTACAGTAATTGGTTCCGTAGAAGAATTAGTTGCTGAAATTGAAAAATCAATTGCGACAGGCGTAATGACTTCTAATCCTTTCCAAAATTTCGAAGTTGGAAATATGACAGAAGAAAACTATGATTTAATCGACTTACACAAAAATGTAGTAGATGAAATTACATTAGTTTCTGAATCAGGAAAACCAATGAAACGCGAAGCGGATTTGATTGACGTTTGGTTTGATTCTGGAGCAATGCCTTATGCGCAAGTTCACTATCCATTCGAAAATAAAGAATTGATTGATAATGGAACAATGTATCCAGCTGATTTTATTGCAGAAGGTGTCGATCAAACACGTGGTTGGTTCTATACATTACACGCAATCGGAACATTAGTTTTTGATTCGAAAGCATATAAAAATGTAATGTCAAACGGATTGGTATTAGACAAAAATGGTCAAAAAATGTCAAAACGTTTGGGGAATGCTGTCGATCCATTCGATACATTGGCAACTTATGGTCCTGATGCAACACGTTGGTACATGATTGCGAATGCGCAACCTTGGGAAAACTTAAAATTTGATATTGCTGGAGTGGACGAAGTTCGTCGTAAATTCTTCGGAACATTATATAATACCTATTCATTCTTCGCATTATACGCGAATGTGGACGGATTTACATTTGAAGAAGAAGAAATTCCTGTAAATGAAAGAGCTGAATTAGATCAATGGATTATTTCTGAATTGAATACATTAACGAAAAAAGTTGATGCATTTTTAACTGATTATGAACCAACAAAAGCAGCTCGTGCAATTCAAGAATTTGTGATTGATAATTTATCAAACTGGCATGTTCGTTTATCAAGAAGACGTTTCTGGAGAGGTGATTATTCGAAAGATAAAATTGCAGCTTACCAAACATTGTACAAAGTTTTAGAAACTGTTTCAATTTTAGGTTCGCCAATCGCACCATTCTTCATGGATCGTTTATACAAAGATTTGAACGCAGCTACAGGTAAAAATGCAGCAGAATCTGTGCATTTAGCAGATTTCCCAGTTGTGGATGAGTCATTGATTAAAGCCGAATTAGAAGAGCAAACACATTTAGCACAAACGGCAACAAGTATGATTTTATCACTTCGTAAATTGAGTGATAATAAAGTGCGTCAACCATTACAAAAAGTAATGATTCCTGTGTTGAATGATACGATGAAAGCTAATTTGGAAGCTGTATCAGAATTATTGAAACAAGAAGTTAACGTTAAAGAAATACAACTTTTAACAAACGAAGAAGCGTCAAATCTTTTAGTGAAATCTATCAAACCTAATTTCAAGACTTTAGGTCCGAAATATGGTAAAGAAATGAAAGCTATTTCGGCTGCTACAGCAGAATTGACGAATGAAGAAATTGTTAAATTAGAGCAATCAGGTAAAATAGATTTGTTAATTGACAACAAAACATTAACTTTAGATTTAGAAGATTTTGAAATCGCTACAAAAGACATCCCAGGATGGACTGTAGCTTCTAATTCTACATTGACAGTAGCACTTGATTTACAATTGACAGAAGAGTTAATTAATGAAGGTGTTGCACGTGAATTGGTAAATAGAATTCAGAATCTACGTAAAGAAACCGGACTAGAAGTAACCGACAAAATTATACTTAACTTAAAAAATGATGAATCAATCGTAAATGCAGTCGAGCAAAACAAAGATTACATTTGTTCTGAGACATTAGCCGAAGATCTTGTTTTACAAGACCTAGTTGCAAATGGGGCAGAGGTTGAAATTAATGGATTGATGACGCAAATTGCGATTACAAAACTGTAAGCGTATGGCAACAACAGATGAAAAAGTAAGGTACTCTGATGCAGAGTTGGAAGAGTTTAGAGCAATAATTCAAGACAAATTAGATCAAGCGATAAAAGATTACGAATTATTGAAAGAAGCTTACACGAACGATAGTAACAATGGTACTGACGATACGTCTCCAACGTTCAAGGCGTTTGAGGAAGGTTCTGAAACCATGTCGAAAGAACAAAATGCACAATTAGCAGCACGCCAAGATAAATTTATCCGTGATTTGAAAAATGCATTGTTACGTATTTCGAACAAAACATACGGTATTTGCCGTGTAACAGGAAAATTAATTAACAAAGATCGTTTGAAATTAGTTCCGCATGCAACATTAAGCATCGAAGCTAAAAATATGCAACGTTAATCAAGTATTTTGAAAAAAGTAGTACTCATTACCATTTTGGTTTTAATCATTGATCAAATTTCAAAATTTTACGTAAAAACACACTTTTTTTTAGGTGAAGACGTAGATGTTTTGGGTTGGTTTAAAATAGCATTTGTAGAAAATCCTGGAATGGCATATGGAATGCATTTCGGAGGAGAAACAGGAAAAATAGTTTTATCACTTTTACGAATTGCTTTAATCGGAATGATTATCTACTATATTAATGCATGGTCGAAAAAACTAAATAATAACTTCTTTATCATTCCGATTGCGCTTGTTTTGGCAGGTGCAATAGGGAATGTACTTGATGGAATTTTTTATGGCGTTATTTTCGATAAAGGAACTACTTACAATGAAATGTTTCAGGATTGGGTAGGATATCAAGGTGTCGCACAAGCAAACTTTGCTGGTTATTCTGGTTGGTTTACAGGCTGTGTCGTAGATATGCTTTATTTCCCAATTGTGGAGTTCGATTGGCCTTCTTGGATTCCAATTATAGGCGGACAACATTATAAGTTCTTTCAGCCTGTATTTAATATCGCAGATTCGGCTATTTTTATTGGAGGACTTACTTTGTTTCTTTTCCGTAAAAAAGCATTTACAACCGAAAATGGTGTAAGATTAAGATTTTAAAAAGATAATCCCTCAGTTCAAGCGCTGAGGGATTTTTTATTATATTTATTTGTACAAGAATTGATTTTGATGAATAGTTGGTTTAATCTTTTGACTGAAAGTTGTGACATGAATGATTTATCTAAATATGTTGCAATCTATCATGTCAAAAGCTGTTCTTATGACGAGAGTTTTATAAATAAAAGTATTTCTTTAGACGATATAATTTCAATCGTTAATAAAGGTTCTATTGATATTCAAAATGATATTTTAGAAATATTCGTAGCAATAAAGCAAAATAATACGAATGATTTAATCGTAATATAATCCTTTTGGTCTACAAAACAATCTTTAATATTAATGAAGAAATGAAAAATCAACTATTAATCAATTCAGAACAAGTTAAATGAAGGAAGTTTGTTATCGGAGTTTTTTATAGTTACAAAGAAGGCGGAGCGTAATATTCGTATTTATCATCTTTTGTAAAGATTAATTTAGAGTTAAGATCTTGTAACTGTATAATTTTTCCACTCTTTTTTATAATTTTAAACTTTACAACTTCATTCGTTTTCCGATTTTTCAGTTCTAGAATATTATTTTTTATTTCAACGTCATAATTATTAGCCTGCATTAATATTGTTCTAGAGATAATATCACCATTTTTAATGGATACTACTTTTGATTTATATTCAGTTTCTTCTGGGTAACTATTTATTCTCATAAAAGCTGAGTAATCATTGACTTGTAAAACTATTTCATAAGGGGATTCAGCAGGTAATAACGTGTCTTTTTCTAGTTTCCAAATAAAGTATTCGTTGTCAAAAGTTGGCTCGTATAATTTAGCTTTTGGAGGAGCTGGTAAAGGTGGAACTTTCTTTATTTTAGGTGGAGGTAAAGTTGTTTTCTTTTTTGTTGGGAGAAAGTGAAACATGAAAGTAAAAGAAATAATGGTAATACTAGTTTTGTAATTTTCATAAGAATTGATTTATATAAAATTACAAAAAATAATAAATAAAAAACTCCTTTCAATTTCTTGAAAGAAGTTCTGTTGTGGTCCCTACTGGATTCGAACCAGTGACCCCCTGCTTGTAAGGCAGGTGCTCTGAACCAACTGAGCTAAGAGACCTTATTTAGAATTTTTATTTAAAAGACTTTCTATTGTCTTTATGTGGTCCCTACTGGATTCGAACCAGTGACCCCCTGCTTGTAAGGCAGGTGCTCTGAACCAACTGAGCTAAGAGACC